>NZ_JACJQU010000004.1:0-300000 GCF_014696825.1 Anabaena sphaerica FACHB-251
TAAGCATCCCGTTCGACTTGCATGTGTTAAGCATACCGCCAGCGTTCATCCTGAGCCAGGATCAAACTCTCCGTTTTGGTTTGTTTGTAGCTCTATTCTTTGACTGATTTCTACCTCAGTCCTGGTAATTATCTTTTCTTGACGCAGGTACTTGTTGTATACTGTCTTTCAAACTATAATATTTTCAAGGTTCGGTGTCCTTCCGAGTTCGCTTTGCGGCGTTCTCTCTCCGGCACTTATTCAATATAGCGAACCTCTTTTGGAATGTCAACTACTTTTTCCATCTTTTTTGGGAAATTGTTATCTAATCAGTTAAAATCCTTATCGAGTAAGGGTTTGGTGGATTGAGACAAGTATCTGGACACGAATCGAGACAGACCTATAAGCCAAGACGAATGATTTTTTCCGCGACTTGGGGCAAAAACCATTGAAGTAAACACAGCAGTTTAGATTTACCAATCAGCATTTCGTAATTATCACGGCTGAAGTTACGCCAAAATATCTCTACTAAAGCATCGGGCTGAATCTTGCCTTTGCTCCGTCCTTTGTTGATAGGGTTGAGTAGACCTAGAACAATTTGAACTCAATTCCAGAGGTGAAAAATTCAGATGAAAAGTTGCTTGGCTGTACTCCCACCGTTTTTGGTGCTGGATCAATTACTGCAAACTTGGTTAATGGAGGATATTGGTAGAGGTGATCGCACTACTCAATCTCTTTTAGACAAAAATGCAACTATAGGACAAGCTAAGTGGGTAGCAAAAGCACCAGGAATAATTGCTGGTTTACCGATTGCGGCTAGGGTGTTTCATCTGTTGAATGATCAAGTGAGCTTTGTACCTACCACCTATGAAGGTGCAAAGTGTGAACCGGGACAAGTGGTGGCGGAAATTAACGGTTCACTGGATGCGCTACTCATGGGAGAAAGGGTGGCGCTAAATTTGGCGATGCGATTAAGTGGAATCGCTACTCTCAGTAACATATATATAGAGAAAATAGCAGATCTACCTGCAAAGTTTGTGGATACGCGCAAAACTACACCAGGTTTGAGAATCTTGGAAAAGTACGCCTCTGCTGTAGGTGGTGCAATTAATCACCGTATGGGGTTAGATGATGCGGTAATGATTAAGGATAATCATATTGCAGCGGCTGGAGGTATTAGAGAAGCCGTTACCCGTATTCGTACCCAGATTCCTTATCCTCTAACTATTGAAGTGGAAACAGAAAGTTTAGAACAGGTTCAAGAAGCTTTAAAGTATGAAATTGACATTATTATGTTGGATAATATGCCTTTAACAATGATGACTGAGGCGGTGCAGTTAATTCGTAAACAGGATAGTCGGGTAAAGATTGAAGCTTCAGGGAATGTAACTTTAGAAACTATTCGCGCAGTAGCACAAACAGGTGTTGATTATATTTCTAGTAGTGCGCCGATTACTCAGTCGAGGTGGTTAGATTTGAGTATGAGAATGATTTGAGCAATGCAGCCTAATTAAGTTAAAAATTCCCAATCTCCTCTCGGAGGCTACGCTGCGGGTGGTGAGAGACTTTTAAAGTCTAGATGAGAAGTATAGGAGTGATTAGGGGAGAAATAATCACTCCTTAAAATCAACATATTTAATAATTACTTATGATGTCGATTTTAATTTTCTGAACTTTCCTGAAAAAATTTCTTCAGTATAGTTATACTATGTTCTCCATCAGCAGCAGTGGCTGTCATAAGATAGTTAAATAATCTATCTGAGAAGGGAACACGCAAATGGAAAGTACCATCAGATTCGAGTTTAATCCTATGATCACCAATAGTCACGGTTGCACCTGGTTCTGTTGAACCATGAATAACTAACTCGGTATCTGCTACAAACCAGAAGTCTGTACCAGGACGATTGAAGATACGAACTTTACCAGAACGAGCTATACACAACCAACTATTATTATTAGTGATATAACCAATTTCAGTTATGTAGTCACGATTGCTTGTGGGAATAGCGATATAACAATCGCATATTATTTCCTCACATTCATACTGCTGCACTACCTGGGGAATTTGATAACTAAGATCAATATCAGTGGCATCATATAGTCGCACTGCCAAAGTAGTGCCTCCAATTTTTCGTACTGCTTCTTTATGAGTCTCAGAAACATACCAAGAAACATAAGCCCACTTGGGAGTGCGAGGTGTGAAGACAATACTGCTGTCTCCACTCATATCGGACCAACTAACAACTTGTGTGGTGTGGGTTTGCGCCTTTGACTTTAATGAGAAATCTTCTGGAATGCTATCAATAGTTATGTTTTCTGTCTCTGCGTCTATCTCCAATTCTGCATGATTAATTGTTGCTTCTGGAAGATGATAGGGAATAGGCAAGTTTA
Source organism: Anabaena sphaerica FACHB-251 (assembly GCF_014696825.1). Lineage (NCBI taxonomy): Bacteria > Bacillati > Cyanobacteriota > Cyanophyceae > Nostocales > Nostocaceae > Anabaena > Anabaena sphaerica. Next base: position 2,371 of record NZ_JACJQU010000004.1, read on the forward strand.
GAGATAATTCTTCTGCTAAATCAGCCGTGAGTTCAGCCTCATCTGCTAAGGTATTGAAAATTTCTTCTGGCTCATTTGATAAATCAGTTAGTGAATTTTTTCCTTCATCTGTCACCACTTCTACGTCTAATCCTTCTTCTTCTGGTGTCAAGCCCAGTAATTCTGAGAGCGAAGTCATGGATTCTTGATGAGAATTCGCTGTAGAAACAGTCGGTGATTTTAACAGTGAAGTGTTGGACTCAGCATCGGCTGAAGTTACCAGCACACCGAGTAATTCTGACAGGAAAGTTGTGGAATTTTGAGCAGATGACTCTACTAGTTCATCTAATAATTCTGACAGGAAAGCGGTAGAATTTTGAGCAGATGACTCTACTGGTTCATCTAATAATTCTGACAGGAAAGCGGTAGAATTTTGAGCAGATGACTCTACTGGTTCATCTAATAATTCTGACAGAGAAGTGGTAGAATTTTGAGCAGATGACTCTGCTAGATTATCTAATAATTCTGACAGAGAAGTGGTGGAATTTTGAGTAGATGACTCTGCTAGATCATCTAATAATTCTGACAGAGAAGTGGTGGAATTTTGAGTAGATGACTCTGCTAGATCATCTAATAATTCTGACAGAGAAGTGGTGGAATTTTGAGCAGATGACTCTGCTGGTTCATCTAATAATTCTGACAGAGAAGTGGTGGAATTTTGAGCAGATGACTCTGCTGGTTCATCTAATAATTCTGACAGGAAAGTGGTGGAATTTTGAGCAGATGACTCTGCTGGTTCATCTAGTAATTCTGACAGGGAAGTGGTTAATTCATCTGTTGGTAGTTCTAAATTATTATTGAATGCTATTTCTGGAATGTTTGGAACTGAGGGATAGGGAGTATTAACAACCGCTACAGGCGCTTCTGTATCCCATACCACTTCGCCACAATCGAGGGAAATTGTTTGAGTAGCAATATCAAGATAATTTGCAACTTCCGTTGCTGTGTTTGTAGATTTTGCAGTTACTGATTTTAAACTGCCAGGTGAGGTTTCTGTTTCAGTTAAAGTGAGATTTTTTTCGCTATTGGATATGGTTGAGGTTGCGTTTTGATTCGAGTGAGATGTGCCGTTAGTGAGTGTAGAGCTTTTAACAGGGGGAGTAATGCTGTATTGGTCGGGTATTGTTAGTATTGTTTCTGGAATTGATGCGCTGGCAGTTGATGTTTCCAAGGGAGCTATTTTTTCATCTGCCGATTGCTGTTTTCTCTTTAACCACCAGGCCAAAAAGCCTCCTAAACCAACAATTGGCAATAAAGACAAGACAGTCAAAAATGCTGTATTTCTCTCTTCAAAAGGATTTACAAATTGCTGATTACCGGAACTATTTGCAGTAGGTAAAGTTTCTGATTGTACAGCAGTCGCTACAACTGGAGTGTCAGAGGATGCAGCAGTAGTTACAGGTTTAGTCTCTGGAGTAAAACTCTGCAAGGCACTGGCAGCGATCGCCGATGCTTCCGCATCTCTAGCTGCTTCTATGGCTTTCTGTCCTACAGGTGCGGTGGTAAAACCAAGAAAACTAGCTACTGCTGGGCTAGGATTTTGTTTGTAAACGTAAACTAAAGGCTGAGAAAAGGGATATTTGGAATTATCTGGTGTAATTCCCTGGATTTTGATAATTCGCACATCTGCCAGCTTTGATACCTGATTAGCTATGACATAGCTGATGCCGTCTGTGCCTAATTTTTTAATAATTTGGGCTGTTTTATCTTCAGCTACTTGAGTGGCGTTAGCACCAGTCGAGAATTCAGCTGATTTAAAAAGTGGATAATCGCGAAAAGAATTACGAGTGTCGCTGGTTGGGGGGCGATCAATTAACCGGATTTTACCAGATGAACCTCCTAGTTCTGACCAATCAGTAATTTCACCCCGAAAAATCTTGGCAAATTGTTCACCAGTCAAACTGCCCTGGAAAGGATTGTTTGCACCAACAATAATGGCAATTTTTTCTCTGCCTAAGCGAACTTGCTCTAAACCTTGGGATTTTTCTTCTGGGGTTAGTACACGAGCGATCGCTGCTATATCAATTTCGCCATCTAGCAAAGCTTTGAGTGCCGCATCAGTACCATTAACCCCAATTTCTACCTGTGTACCAGCAAACTGTTTCTCAAAGCTATCTTTCAGGCTTTGGTTGATCATTACCAAACTCATGGAACCATCAATCCGTACTTTAGTTCCACGCTCCACTGTTTGCGGTGGTGGGAAAGTGAAAACCTCAGATTTTAATTCTGCTAGTACAGGCACTGATACCAAAAGGTTGGCTGCCAGTGGGGTGGTAGCCAAAGCCAGTGATAAGGCCAGATGAACGATTACACCATCATTTTTCTCTTGTTTCCACATACGCCCCTTACCAAGGTAAAAGAAATAGTTAAGCAGGCCAGTTCTCAAGATGTTATTTTTCTAGAGGAGACGGGCTAATTATACATCCCTGTTATGTTTATCCGCAGTAATTTCATTTACTTCAATGAATCTATACTGCTTTGTTACTGAGCTAGTATAACAGTAATATTTTTTTACTAAGTTTTTTTAAATTATTTCTCATTACTCCTGAAACCGAGGATAAAAAAGGCTTTCATGAATTCAATTCCCCAATTATATTGACAAATATTGTGTACTAATTTTTGGGTGTGGTTTCTACTTGTTGTGTAAATTATTCTCTGTTCTATCTGGGTTACTAACATGATTATCTATACGCAATATACTAGCATTGGTTTAGTAATAATTATTGAATATTTAATATTGTTAGCAATATTTACATATCCATATAACTAGGTGGGCATTAAAAATTGTCGTTATGACAAAGCAAAAGTCCTGAAGGGAAGAGGTTTTTGGGCAACTTACTTTTCGTTACATACTTTAGTTTTAGAGCCTTTCTAACAAACTTGATTGATTCGTGATAGCTTGTCTGGCGTGTCCATAGTTACTGGTAGGTGAAAGAAAAGAGGGTTTCAGAGATATTTTGCTTAAGTCTTGTGTTTTAAAAGTGCTTGGTAATATATCAAAAATCCTGAGAGTTTACTTTGGTGTCTTCAGCATTTTGCTGATAAAAACTCCTTTGTTGCGAGAGTCTATCTATCTTGCTGGTATATGATTTTCTGGATTTATATTTACTTGTAGAGAATTGTCAATTTCCGCAAGTTGCTCTTGCTGCAAGGTAGGATAAGTCCTGCTTTTGGCTTCATTAGTATAAGTGCGTTCATTATTTGCTAAATCTTCTTTTTTCTCTGAGGCGGATAATAAAGATATATCAATCAAAGGTAATATAATTTTCACTGTAGTACCTTGGTGCAAACCTAAACTCTCAAGGGTAATTTTTCCCCCCATCAGTTCAATTAAGTTGCGGGAAATTGCCAATCCCAGTCCAGTACCTTCAAACTTGCGTGTGGTGGTTCCATCTACCATGACAAAGGGGCGGAATAGTTTATGCTGCTGGGTAGGATCAATGCCTATACCTGTATCTTGAACTGAGACTATAACGTGAGATTTGTCATTGTGCTGCTGAATCTTGGTACTGATGATGATGCTACCTTGATCGGTGAATTTAGTAGCATTACCAATAATATTAATTAGGACTTGCTTGAGTTTTACCTCATCTGCTTTAATGGGGATGAGTTCATTACCTAGTTCACATTTTAATTGCAGTCCCTTTTGTTGCACATTCACTGATTGTAAGTTAATAACTTCTAATAATAATTGACGCAGTTCCAGGGGAGTAATTATTACCGAAAGTTTACCTGCTTCAATTTTAGAAATATCGAGTAAATCATTAATAATACCTAACAAGTGAATTGCTGTTTCGTCGGCTCGTTGGAGAAATTCTAATTCTTCTTCCCGATCATCACACAAACCATCTCTAACTAAACGCACACAGTTAATAATAATATTGAGTGGGTTTCTCAATTCATGGGAAGTTGTGGCTAAAAACTGACTTTTAACGGTGTTGGCTGATTTGGCTTCTTTCCAAGCTATTTCTAGTTCTTCTGCCCATGCTTTGAGTCGTTCAACCATTTGATCTAGTGCTTGAGCTAGTTGATTAAATTCACGGATTTTAAAGTTGCGGGGGATGGGTTGTGCAGCATGGTGACTATGAATATTTAAAGCGTAGTCTCTGAGTTCTTCTACAGGGCCCGCTAAGTAGGGTGCTAAGTATAAAGATGCTAACAAACTCGCACCAATTAAACCCACTGTTAAGGCGATCAGGATGAGTTTGATTTCATCTAAACCAAGCAGTGCATCTTTTACGCTGGCGACAGCTAAGATAATCCATTTCTGTTGTTGCTGTTGTGTGATGGGATTAGGGATTGCTGTATAGCCTGCAACTGATTCTTTACCGTCACTAAAATTAAAATTTATGGAATCATTATTTCCCTGAAGAGCATTTTTAATTACGCTTTGTAATTGTTGAGCATCTGCGTAATTTTTAATGTTAGTTCCTACTGTTTCAAGGGATGGATGAGCCAAAATAGTACCATCTTCGCCAATGACTACCAAAGCACCTATTAATGAGCCTTGCTTATTTTCAATTTGTCGGTGCAATGTGGTTTTGATAATTAAGGCGTAAGCTAAATTTCCTCGTTGATTATAGACTGGTGCTGATAACAGTAGTTGCAGTTGATTTTTTGGATTACGTTTACCAGTCATTCCTGGTTTGGGTGATGAAATTGCTGTAATTTTAATTTCATCATCGGTAAATGATAATGGTTGTTCGGCAATATTTTCATTGCCGCAACTACTAGCAATAATCTGATTCTTTTGATTGTTTTTTTGGAGATGTTTGAGTTGAATGCAATCAATTTTATTGGGTAGTTGTTGTGCTAGTTGGGTGATAAATTTTTCAGCTTTAGTTGCTGAACCAGACTGAATTGCTTTGGTGTTACTAGCACTGAGTAAATTCGTTTTCAGTGTGGCGATCGCATCAGTGATTTTTTCACCTTTATTGATAGCACTGTCTGTTAAATTGTGCCGAGCAGTATTCAAGAGGCTAGAACGTGCCTTATTAAGTGCTACCATTTCCCCAATTAATAATACGGGGACAAATACCAGCAATATTCTGGTTACTAAAATTCGTCTAAAGGAGGATTGACGGGACTTAGCCATCGAGTGTCTCACTTCGTATTCTGCAAACCACAAGAATCAAGATATGCAATTAGATGGGATAAATGAGACATTTTATAAAATCATGAAAATTTGATTGTAACTTGTTAAAAGTATCAAATTGTAATTGTGTAAAAATAAACTATATATACCAGAATTCTGAGATGGTAGATGTAGTAATGATTGGTGTGGCATATTAATCCAGAGGTGAAATTGATAAAACATGGTGCAACATCGTCCTCATACCACAGTAGTTTTGGCCATGAGTGCAGATGGCAAGATAGCTGATTTAGTGCGATCGCCTGCTCGGTTTGGCTCAGGGGCTGATAAAGCGCACCTGGAAAAACAAATCGCTGCCTCTGATGCCGTTTTATTTGGTGCGGGTACTCTCCGTGCCTACGGTACAACACTTACCGTATCACATCCAATATTGCTGCAACAGAGAAAAACAGAAAATAAATCTCTCCAGCCGGTTCATATAGTGCTTTCGAGTTCTGGAAACCTGAATCCGGATATTAAATTCTTTCAACAACCTGTTAAACGCTGGTTGCTTACCACTACAAAAGGGTCTAATTTTTGGCAAGGACGTTCAGAATTTGAACAAATTTTGGTTATGGAAACACCAACAGGAAACATTGATACTCGTGCTGTTTGGCAACACTTAGGAAGTCTAGAGATAAAACGTCTAGCTGTGTTAGGTGGTGGTGAATTAGTTGCTTCTTTACTGGAATCAGATTTAATAGATGAATTCTGGCTTACTATTTGTCCTTTGATTTTGGGTGGTACTGCTGCACCCACACCAGTAGAGGGAGAAGGATTTTTATCGAATTTCGCGCCCAAGCTACAACTGCTAGAAGTTCACACAGTTGAACAGGAAGTATTTCTGCACTATCGGCTGCAACGATCTGTTGGTATGGATTACGCTAGTTGACAAGTAGATATTCAAAGCCACACGATGGTAAAACAACTCAAACCTAACTATTCTGTCGTTTGGACTCATAAACTGGCCGAAGTTCCTCAAACAGCCTGGGATGCTTTGGCTATGCCGCTGAAAACCCCATTTCTAGAATGGGACTGGCTGAATAATATGGAAACTTCCCACAGTGCTACAGCAAATGCTGGTTGGTTGCCAAATCACTTGACGCTGTGGCGAGATAGAACATTAATTGCTGCTGCCCCACTTTATCTTAAAGGGCATAGTCAGGGCGAATTTGTCTTTGATCATCAGTGGGCAGATTTAGCTTCTCGGATTGGGGTAGAGTATTATCCAAAAATGTTGGGAATGTCGCCATTTACCCCGGCTGAAGGCTATCGGTTTTTAATTGCTGCTGGGGAAGATGAGGAAGAAATTACAGCGATGATGGTGCATGAGATTGATGCTTTTTGCCTCAAACATGGTATTTCTGGCTGTCATTTTCTCTATGTTGATCCCCAATGGCGACCTGTGTTGGAAAGACACGGTTTTACGAGTTGGTTACACCATAGCTATATTTGGGAAAATACTGATTTTCAAACTTTTGATGATTATTTGGGATTATTCAATGCTAATCAAAGACGGAATATTAAGCGGGAACGTAAGACTGTAGAAAAGGCTGGGTTACGACTGCAACCGCTGACTGGTGAGGAAATTCCTAAGTCGCTGTTTCCGTTGATGTATGACTTTTATGCTGATACTTGCGATAAGTTTGGGTGGTGGGGTAGTAAGTATCTAACAAAGAGATTTTTTGAAAGTTTATACCATAATTATCGTCATCGGGTGGTATTTTTTGCTGCTTATCATGAGGAAGATCAGCGTCAACCGCTGGGAATGTCGTTTTGTTTATTTAAGGATGACAAGCTATATGGACGCTATTGGGGTAGTTTTCAAGAAATAGACTGCTTACATTTTGATGCTTGCTATTATGCACCGATTGAATGGGCGATCGCTCACGGTATCCAAACTTTTGATCCCGGTGCGGGGGGAAGACACAAGAAACGGCGAGGTTTTCCCGCTAAACCTAATCACAGTCTACACCGATTTTACAATAATCGTTTAGGACAAATCTTGCGTCCTTATATCCTAGAGGTGAATCAAATGGAAGAGGAGGAAATGAACGCGATTAATGCAGAGTTACCTTTTAGTAAAGATAATGGGTAAAAAAAAGGTAGTTTACCGCCATTTTCAGGTAAATGAGCCTCACTTTAATGAAAGTTTCGCGCCAAGGCGCAATCTCTGTCAGGAGATCCCGCAGGGTAGGAGAAAAGGCACAAAGGAAGAAATAAGTAGGTGAACAGAAAAAACCGACATATGTAACGAAAAGTAAAATATCCCAAAACCTCTTCTCTGTTCCCTGTTCCCTGTTCCCTGTTCCCTTGTCATAACGACAATTTTTAACGCCCACTTACTTACATTAACTGAGATTGGGGACTAAATAGATGAAAACTGCTGTAAGAATTACACTTAAGTTGTAATATCAAAAAACTGTTGGGATAATTTCTCTTTTTAGAATGGGTATGGATTTAATAGTTGATGATTTAACGACAATTGATAATAAACTTTCTCAGCGTCATATTGACCTTGATCCCGCTGGTTATTTCATTATTTACCTAGACCTGCATGAACGGTTAATTTATGCCAAGCATTTTACAAATGTGATTGATGAACGTGGTTTGGCTGTAGATCCCGAAACCGGTAAGGTGATTCCCGCACGGGGTAAGGTGGAAAGAACTCAGACAACGGTATTTAGCGGCCGAACAGCTAAAGAATTGTGTGTGAAGATTTTTGAAGAAACTCAACCTTGTCCTGTTAGTTTTTTAGATCATGCTGCTTATTTGGGGCGGGAATTTGTTCGGGCTGAAGTTGCTTTAGTTATGGAGAAGGAGTACGTGCAGGATTAGGGATTGGGTCTTGGGGACTGGGGACTGGGGACTGGGAATAGTTGTAAATTTTACCAATAAACAATCACCAATTACCAATTAGACATCTCCGGTAATTAAATGTGCGTGGTTTGAAACCCTTGTAGAGACGTTCCGGCGGAACGTCTCTACCATATTTCCGGAGAGGTCTATTACCAATCCCCAATTACCTACGCCTCATTTGAAGGCTGATTGATTTGATAGATGTAGTAAGTTGCCATGGGGATGACAGTGGCAGCAATTAACAATCCGACTACCCAAGCGGTAGCATTATCTTTGTTGGTGTCTTCAGCTTTGGTAAATGTGCCTTCTACCTGTATGGTTTGTTTTTCTTCAGGTGGACCGGGATCGGGTTTACCGGAGATGACAGCAACTAGGCGATCGCTCACGTCCAAAAATCCTTGGTTATATTTATTACTATCGCGTAATGCTGCACCCAGTGTTTCTTCAGTAACACTATTAGCTATTTCATCAGTCAATAGAGATTTAACTTGATCCCCGCTGATAATAGTTGCGCCATTGGTGACAGTATCAATAACCAAAAGAGTTTGATTAGCTTGGGCTTCTGGTGTGGGAAACCATTTTGCAAATAGTCCTTTGGCGAAACTTTCCGGTGTTTCCCCATAGTCAAGACGGTGAATAGTTACGATTCTGACTTCGTTGCCCGTTTCCTTAGCCAAGTCTTTGAAAGCACCGCTAATTTGACTTTCATTAAAACGGCTAAGAACATCACCTTCATCTACAACCCAGGTGTCTGCTGTCAGGTTGGGTATTTGATATACACCTGTAGCGAAAGCTGGTGTGGCAAAGACAGAAATAGCCATCATCATCACCAATACAGGTAAAATAAGACGGGTTAGGTATGTGTGACTACTAAATAATTGCTTGAGTAGCTGTTTCATAAAATGAATCCTAAGACACTCTGCAATCAAAATACTACAGAAGCTATGTCAAAAGCATCTTATTTGGGGATAATAATTGGCAGTTTGAGCGAAAATTTACTTAACAATAATGACAATAATCTTAACTAATGACGACGGTATCGACGCGCCAGGTATTCAAGCCTTAGTGAAAGCGGTAAACGACAAAAATGTGATTATCGCTGCACCACAAGCACATCAGTCTGGTTGTGGACATCAAGTTACGACCACTCAACCCCTTCAACTCCAACGTCGTTCTGAGTTTGAATATGCTATTTCTGGAACTCCTGCCGATTGTGTAAGAATTGCAATAACACAAATTTGCAAAGATGTCAAGTTTGTGCTTTCAGGTATTAATGCTGGTGGTAATTTGGGAGTGGATGCGTACATTTCCGGGACTGTTGCGGCTGTTAGAGAAGCTGCGATGCACGGCATTCCGGGAATTGCTATTTCTCACTATCGCAAAGGCAAGCTCAATTATGATTGGGAGTTAGCAGCTAAATGGACATCAGAAATATTAGCAGATTTACTGGAACGTCCTTTAGAAACTGGTAGCTTTTGGAATGTAAATTTACCCCATCTACTACCGGAAGATGCAAATCCTGAGGTTGTTTTTTGTCAACCTTGTACCAAACCTTTACCTGTGAATTATCGAATAGAAGGTGATAATTTTTATTATGTCGGTGAATATGGTAAACGCGATCGCACTCCCGGCAGTGATGTAGATATATGTTTTTCTGGCAATATTGCAATTACTCAGTTAAAGGTTTGACTTAAAACTTCATGTTTCTTCGTCTGCACTTTGCAGCAAAAACACGATTTTATCTACAGTTTTTGTTAGTTGATTGATTTCTTGTAGTGAATCTTTCTGAGTTTCCGTTAGGCTCTGTACAGCATCACACAAGGCAAAAATTTGATACCCCTGCTGCTGTACCTGTTTTCCCTGAGCCTCTACTTGCACACTGAGAGCATCTACTCTTTGAGCTAGACGTTCAATAGTCTCGGTAGTAGAAAGTACAGCTTCACCAATTTGCTCAACAATAGATTCTAATCGATTTATTTTAGCTTCTATTCCTGCTGAAATCATTTCTTGAGCGCCCCAATTTTGAGAAATCATCATAGTAATATGGTTAATATTCATCAAATAATTTCATAATCAGCATTAAATTGTGTTAAGTGAAATTTCATAATCAAATAAAAATGCCATATGTAGCAATGCTACTTGATTAAGAATTGGTAGATTCTGTAATTAGTGGGCTTCTGGTAGCAATATTGACCTTAAATTCAGGAGCATTTGGGAGTTTGAAAAAATAATACTAAGTAGGTAATTGTGCAGAATTATGTTAATTTTCTTTAACGACAATTACCAACCTAGTAATAATTAAAATTGCCAAACTACCCTCAAGATATTTTCATGATCTTAGATTACTGCATTAGCCAGAAATACAATACCAATTGCACAAAAAGTTAACCCAATCCAATGAATTGTTTTAGTTAATACCTGGTTACTTGCTTGATTTTTGATAATTGTGCCGATTTCTCTAGCAGACAAGACAATTGCTGTTTGAGTCAAGATTACACCAATGAGATATGCAGCTACGGTGAGCATTTCTGCACCCATAATTGCTTGACTATTAGCATAACCGTGAAATAAGCCAGCTATGACACTTAGTATGGTGCAAGCTAACCAGCCGATTTGCGTAGGTAGGAATAAAATTACACCAAATACCATAGTGCAGATGGCGATAGCTGCGCTCGCCGTAGGCATCGCTATTTCTGCACCAGGGAAATTTAGCTGACACAAATGAATTACTTGTCCACAAAATGCAGCTAATACAAAAGATAAACCTATCCAAGCACCACGTATAAACCTGGCAGAGAGTAAACCGATGGCAATTATGCCAGCTAATCGATTTAAGTCTATGACTGGATCTGCAATGCCCCAAATAAACCCTTCCCAACAGTTAGAAATGGTATGCTGAATTGGGGAGCCACCTGATGAAGTCAGCAGACTTATTAAGACTAAAGCAGCGATCGCTCCCATAAGACGATGCTGTTTAGATATTGGGGATTTCCCGGAATCAGCAGGTGTTGAGAATGCAATTTTGAACATAATAATTATAGATCAAATTAAACTTTCCGGTAATTTATATTACTCTAATCCTTAAAAAAATTAACATAATCACATAGATTTATTAGAATTATGGTTACAGATGATGGGAGATATGATTGATTTAATAATGCAATTAAGCGTCTTATCGTCAAACATTGCTTAAGTAGCAGTCACTGATTGGCTAAAATTACAGAACAGAGTCAATATGAGTCCTTCAACTCAGTAGCTTTCGGTAGCTTTGACTACTTTTGCAAACGGTTATTTTTCCTGAATTAAATTTTATGTCATCTTCTAATCCCAAATCTGACAAACGCTTTGTTTACCAAGAATTTGGTAACGGTAGCTCACCTGCCTTAGAACGGGCTGTAGAACGTCCAACTCAAGAACTACCCCCAAATCAACAAAATGTGAGAGTACAAGCTACTCGCGCAGGAAGGAAGGGGAAAACCGTAACCGTAATAACTGGGTTTCAAACCAAACCAGAAACATTAGCTACTTTGTTGAAACAGTTAAAAACCCAATGTGGTACAGGGGGAACTGTGAAAGATAACGAAATTGAAATTCAAGGAGATCATAAACAGAAAATTTTAGAGATTTTGGTTAAATTGGGTTACAAAGCCAAAATCAGCGGTGGTTAATAAGTGCGGTTTACCGTATCTTGATGATTTCAGGAATCTTATGGCTCGACAGTGATGTTAATTGTAGAGATGTGGAATATTAACAGGAGGCTGAAATGGATTTAGTACGGATTTTATGCGCGGTTTTTCTGCCACCTTTAGGAGTATTTTTGCAGGTAGGTTTTGGGCTAGACTTTTGGATTAATATTGTCTTGACTTTGTTCGGTTATATTCCAGGTATTATCCACGCGGTTTGGATAATTGCCAAGAAATAATTATTGCAGAGAGGTAGGTGGTATTTTCCTATCTCTCTATTTATTTTTCTAACTTAAAAAACAAAAAAAAGAACCAGAACATGAAAGTAAAGTATCCCATTAATTTTCATAAAGGTCTAACTTTTGTTATAGTCTTAGGACTAATGGTGCTATACCAGAATTTTACTATTGGAGCTTGGGTTTATCTTGCCCTTCATGGTACTTACGGTTTTCTTTGGTTAACAAAAGATAGAATTTTCCCAGATAAACAATGGGAACAAGAAATTTCTGCTTTTCAAGGAATTATTACCTTTTTTTTACTTGGCTTATATTGGGTAGCACCATTTATTCTTATTAGTAGTGGTAATGTTCCACCTTTACCATTAGTAGCTGCGGCTATTTCTTTGAATATTGTGGGTGTGTTTTTACATTTTACCAGTGATGCCCAGAAATATTATACACTCAAGTACAAAACTGGACTAATTACAGAAGGTTTTTTTGCTAGATGCCGTAATACTAATTATTTGGGAGAAGTTTTGATTTATCTGGCATTTGCTATGTTAACTCAGCATTGGCTACCTTTCTTAATTTTGGGGTTATTCATAGCTATGATATTTGTTCCCAATATGCTCAAGAAAGATAAATCTCTATCTCGCTATCCTGAGTTTGAGGAATATAAAGAATGTTCTGGGTTGCTGTTTCCTAAATTATGGATATCCAGTAATCTTCAAGCAGAAAAAACTATATAACTTCACCTTCACCAAAGAGAGAGTTTTATGAACTACAAAGCTATGACGTTGGCAGCTTTTTTAGGTATTTCTACACCTGCAATTATTGATTTTGCTATGACCCAACCTGTACTAGCAGCAAAATACAATTATCCAAAAGGAACATTTGCTGATAAAGAATGGAGAGTAAGTTTGTCATTTAATAATAATGTTTATTATTACTATGGCGAAAAACTTAATAGTAGTGCTTATATAAGCCTGTCTGGTGCTGTTGCTTCAGGAACTAATGACCGTCAAGTTTATACTTGGAATAATAATGGCACAAAATATCAAGTAAGTTGGCGACCAAGTGATCCGAGTTGTATTCGGGTAGAGGTAATTAGTCCTAGTGGTAAAGTGATTTTGAATCGGTTGCTGATGGCTACGGGAGATTAAGGAAATTGATTGATAATAGGTAATTGGTGAAAACTGATTACCTATTTGCTCAACAAATTATGATGGATATTTTAGTTACAAAATAAAATATAGTTACTTAAAATTATAGTTACTTAAAATAAGTTGTCAGGAGCTAAGAAATGACTACAGTAGTATGTTGGTTAAACAAAGACAGAGGTGTAAATAAAATATGGGCAGTTTCAGATACTCGTATATCAAGAAGCAATACATCTTCGAGTAGTAATGATTATTCAATACTCCTAGATTCTGGAGCAAAGCTATTTCCTTTGTACATAAAATGTAGAAATATTATGAGTTTTGAAGACAAAGCATATTTTGAGCATACTATAGGAATGGAGTATGCTGGAAGTAGTTTAATAGGACTTAACCTTTACGCAACTTTAGTTTATCTGCTTCAAAATTGTTCTAGTAATGAAGGTGCATTTCCTTCAATATTGGATATTGCTAATCTTGCTGCAACTTTGCTTAAACGCATGATTCGTGAAGTTGGAGTAATTAATCGTACAGGTGCAATTTGTGAACTGGCAATATTTGGTTTTTGTCAAGTTAGCTCTGAATTTAAAATAATTCATTTATATCAAAAAGACAAAGATAATCCATTAGATATTGTAGTTACAGAAGAAAATACATTAGATGATAACCATTTACTCATACTTGGCGATAAAAAGAAAGAAATACGTCAACTTATCGAGAACAAAAGAGCAGAATACGTTGAAAACGAGTTTTTATGGTGGTATTCTCCTAAAGAAGTAATAGAAAGTCTTATAGAAGAAGAAAAATTTAATACCATAGGTGGTTCAATACAGACGTGTATTGCCGCAGAATCTGAATTTAAAATATATGCTAATGCTTTTCCTAGAAAACAAGGCATTCAACAAGAAAAAATCTTGTATCAAAATATAGATCCTGATGATATGATTAATCTTGGTAATTGCTTTATAGCCTTGCCAATATTTCCAATATTTTGACCAATTTAATAACGATAAATAGCTCTAAAATGAGCTTAATCATTTCCGCAGATATTGTCCAAGCAAATGGATTATCAGAAAAAGAATTTGTTTTATAACTGATTATTATCTTATTTCAAATAAATAAAATTAGTATCGGTAAAGCATCCCAACTGGCTAAAATGCCTTTACTACAATTTCAAAATGAATTAGCTATAAGAAACATTAATATTCATTATGATGAAACTGATTTAGACGTTGATTTAAAAAACTCTGCTATAATATAATAAATATATCAAATAAAAATAACTGAATCATGCAAAAAATAGAAATTGAACTTGATCAAGAAACTTTTAACAAAATAGAACAATTGACAAAAACACATCATTGCGAAGTTGCCGATTTAATCAAAGCAATGATTGAGCAATTAACTAAACCAGAACTTATCAATAATTCATTTATTGGTGAATGGTCTAATGATGCTGAATTAGTAGATAAAATGGTTGAAGATATTTTACACCATAGAAGTTAATCAACAATAATTGAGTTGTGAGAAAATCTTTAATTGATACAGATATTACTTCAGAAATCCGTAAAGGTAAAAATCCTAAAATAAATGCTAATGCTATTGCATATAGAGCAATATGGAAACATTATATAATTTCTGTAATTACTGTTTCCGAAATTATCAAGGGATGGAGAAAATTAAATCGTAATGATCGCATTCAAGAATTTTTAGTAGATTTATCTCAAATCGAAATTCTGCATTTAGACCAAAAAAGTGCAGAAATTTCAGGGCTAATTCATGCTGATTTAGAAAGCACTGGACAACCAATAGGATTAGCAGATGTATTAATAGCTTCTATCGCTATCCAAAATAATTTAATTTTGGTGACAGGTAATACTAAACATTATCAGAAAATTCAAGCATTAGGTTATCCTTTAATAATAGATAATTGGCGAGAATGAAAATTTGTGATTGATTACCTGATAATAGGTAACAGGTCAAAACCAATTACCCATTACCAATTACCCTTTACCTATTCGCTAAATATTGATACATTTCCCATCTTGCATTTACTTCCGCTTGCGCTTGTTCTAGCAACAACTTCGCAATTTCCGGTTTACTCTTCGTCAACATCTTAAACCGGTTCTCCTGATACATGGATTTTTCTACCGATTCAGAAGGTGCTTTCATATCCAATTGTAAGGGATTTTTACCCTCATTTTGCAATGCCGGATTATAGCGATATAACAACCATCTTCCTGAGTCTACTAACGCCTTTTGCTGTTGTAAACCGCTGGTCATATCAATACCGTGAGCAATACAATGACTGTAGGCAATAATTAAGGATGGTCCATCAAAAGCTTCCGCTTCTAAAAATGCTTTTAATGTATGTTCATCCCGCGCACCTAAAGCGACGCTGGCAACATAAACATTACCATAAGTCATGGCCATTAAACCTAAATCTTTTTTAGGTGCAGGTTTACCACCGGTCGCATATTTAGCAACTGCGGCTTTAGGAGTTGCTTTGGAAGATTGCCCGCCTGTGTTAGAATAAACTTCTGTATCCATGACGAGGATATTGACATTTTTACCACTGGCTAAAACGTGGTCAATTCCACCAAAGTCAATGTCATAAGCCCAGCCATCACCACCTACTATCCAAACGCTTTTCTTGACTAAATAATCAGCGAGGGATTTGAGATTTTGGATTTTTGTTTTTTGTAGAGACGTTCCATGGAACGTTTCTAAATTGTGCAACATCTCATCTAACTTTTGTTTGAGAATTGCGACTCTTTCCCGTTGTTCCCAAATATCTGCTTCGTCTTTTTGTTCAGCTTTGAGGATATCATTAACTAAATTATCGCCGATTTCACTAGTTAATTGTTGCAATAATTCCGCTGCAAATTCCGATTGTTTATCTAAAGATAAGCGATAACCAAAACCAAATTCGGCGTTATCTTCAAATAAACTATTAGACCATGCTGGACCCCTTCCATCAGCGTTTTGACTCCAAGGAGTTGTGGGTAAATTTCCACCGTAGATAGAAGAACAACCGGTAGCGTTAGCAATGAGTGAGCGATCGCCAAATAATTGTGTTAATAATTTAAGGTAGGGTGTTTCTCCGCATCCTGCACAAGCACCGGAAAATTCAAACAACGGTTCTTGTAGTTGTTGTTGCCGAATTTGGTTTAATTTCAACTTCCTACGGTCTGGGTTGGGTAAACTCAAAAAGAAATCCCAGTTTTCCCGTTCCTGTTCTCTGATGGGTAACTGCGGACTCATATTGATGGCTTTTTTCGTCGGTTCTGCTTTATTTTTCGCAGGACAAACATTTACACAAATACTGCAACCTGTACAGTCTTCTGGTGCGACTTGAATAGTAAATTTCTGGGTAGCAAAATCTTTATATTTCGCGTTTGTTGACTTAAAAGTTGCAGGTGCATTTGCTAATTTATCCGCTTGATAAGCTTTCGCACGAATAGCAGCATGAGGACAAACCATCACACACTTACCGCACTGAACGCAGACATTTTTATCCCAAATGGGTATTTCTTCTGCAACGTTGCGTTTTTCCCATTTCGCAGTTCCACTGGGGAAAGTTCCATCCGCAGGTAAAGCACTTACAGGTAAGTCGTCACCTTCCCATAACATGATTTTACCAAGAACATCTTCTACAAATTTCGGTGCATTTTTTTGTAGAGATGTTGCTAATTTCTCTACATCTAAAAATTCACCTTTTTCAACGAAAGGAATTTCGATTTGGTGCAGATTTTCTAAAGTGTTGTCTACAGCTTTTAAATTCATTTTGACAACTTCTGCACCTTTTTTACCATAGGTTTTTTCTATGGCTTGTTTGATTTTAGCAATGGCTTTATCCTGTGGTAATACTCCGGCTAAAGCGAAGAAACACACCTGCATAATAGTGTTAATTCTTCTACCCATCCCACTATTTTTTGCTACCTGACTAGCATTAATAGCATAAACTTTCAAGTCTTGATCGAGAATTTGTTTTTTTACTTTTCCTGGTAAATGTTCCCAAACTGTCTCTGCTTCGTAAGGACTATTTAATAATAAAGAAGCCCCCGGTGCTGCATTTTTTAAGATATCAATTTTTTCGATGAAACCCCAGTGATGACAACCAATAAAATTAGCTTTGTCGATGAGGTAAGTGGAACGAATTTTACTCAGTCCGAAACGCAAATGAGAAACTGTCATTGAACCGGACTTTTTAGAATCATACACAAAATAACCTTGGGCGTTATTTTCTGTACCTTCACCGATAATTTTGATCGAGTTCTTATTTGCACCTACTGTACCATCAGAACCCAAACCATAAAACATAGCACGAACTACATTATCTGATTCTGTCGAAAAATTGGCATCAAATTTCAAAGATGTGAAACTTACATCATCATTAATACCAATTGTAAAATGATTCCTGGGTGAATTTTGAGCAAGATTATCAAAAACAGCTTTCACCATTGCAGGAGTAAACTCTTTAGAAGATAAACCATATCTACCACCCACAATTTTGGGAAATGTGGTTTTTTTCCATCCTTCATAAATAGCAGTCACCACATCTAAATATAAAGGTTCTCCCGCACTTCCAGCTTCTTTTGTTCTATCAAGAACTGCGATTGATTTGACACTATTAGGTAAAGCTTCTACAAGTCTTCCTACATCAAAAGGTCGAAAAAGTCGCACTTTTAAAACTCCAACTTTTTCACCTCTTTGATTTAAATAATCAACGGTTTCATGGACTGTTTCACAACCAGAACCCATGATAATCACTACTTGTTCTGCATCAGGTACACCATGATATTCATATAACTTGTAATATCGTCCTGTTATCTCTCCAAATTTGTCCATGTTCTTTTGGACAATTTCTGCACAAGCATTGTAATAAGGGTTTGCACCTTCACGAGATTGAAAG
Organism: Anabaena sphaerica FACHB-251; assembly: GCF_014696825.1. NCBI lineage: Bacteria > Bacillati > Cyanobacteriota > Cyanophyceae > Nostocales > Nostocaceae > Anabaena > Anabaena sphaerica. Next base: position 20,373 of record NZ_JACJQU010000004.1, read on the forward strand.
TAAACATCGGGGTTTTGTGCAGTTCCTCTTAACACTGGTTTATCGGGGGTTAAACAGCGTTGACGATGTGCGGATATTAATTCTAAAGGAATAAGTTCCTGTAAATGTTGATCAGATAATAACTCAACTTTCTGCACTTCATGGGAAGTTCTAAAACCATCAAAGAAGTGCATAAAAGGAACACGCGCTTCTAAAGTTGCAGCATGAGAAATTAAAGCAAAATCATGACTTTCTTGTACAGAAGCAGAACATAATAATGCAAAACCTGTGCTTCTTGCAGCCATCACATCACTATGATCACCGAAAATAGATAAAGCGTGTGTAGCTAAAGAACGTGCAGAAACATGAAGGACAAAACTGGTTAATTCTCCTGCAATTTTGTACAAGTTGGGAATCATTAATAACAAACCCTGGGAAGCAGTGAAAGTTGTACTTAAAGCACCTGTTTGTAATGCACCATGTACCGCAGCAACCGCACCACTTTCACTTTGCATTTGGGTGACGCTAGGAATTGTACCCCATAAATTTGGTTTATTTTCTGACATCCAAGCATCAGCCCATTCACCCATTGCTGAAGATGGTGTGATAGGATAAATGGCAATTACTTCGTTTAATTTGTAAGCTACACGCGCAACCGCTTCATTACCATCAATTGTGGCAAAAGATTTGTTCATGATTTTTCTTCCTGTGTCTTTTGTGGTTGTTTTAACTGTATGCAGAGAACCCAAAAAGATAAGCATTGAAAATAGCTAGAGTCAGGAAGTTAATTTGTGATATTTTCTACATTTTTATGAATTATGAATTATGAATTATTAATTATTATGACTTCTAGCCCAGCTTTTAGATATTATTATCTCCTAGACAGAATCCTATCTATTAATACATATTAATCATGTACTCAAAAAGTATAGCCTTTAAGTTATAAGGGTTTCAGATACTTAATTACTGTGGATAGGGTAGGGGTACGGGATAATTTGATCTTGGCTCAATTGGCATTTCTAAGAATTTAGGTATAATCGGTTATTCTCAAATTTGCCTTTGAGGTTAATTAACAATTAATAAATGTAAGTAGCTGCTGCATAAATCTCTCTTTAATATTATGAGCATTTTCACTGGGAATAATAGATTCTATATAACGACATATCAAGCACATTTTACCCCCTATTGTTGCTACACCTATTAATAATGGTAGAGTTTTTGGTGCTGTAGCCATTACATAAACTTCTTCTATTTGTAATTGTCCAAATTGCTGCGGAATATTGAGAATACCTAAGTTAGTAATTGCAATATCCATCATAAGATTATCCAGTAGACTCAAAATCTTGACATTGGGTTGAGAGTCATTAGAGATTATTTCTCTAGCCATGAATACATCATTAAATAATTTCCCTTCTGTAATAACTTGATTTAATTTGTGTTTCACTTCGCGGGCTAAATCCCAAAAATCAGTATCTTTACTAACTTGATGCGAGATAATTGGACGAGTAATATATTCACCTAAATTTTCACCTATAGGAATATTTAAATATTTGCGAATATTTATCGGTGAATGACATCTAAACCCGGATTTCTCACAAGTGAGAAAAAAACACTGGGATTAACCGGATTTGAAATGATTTAATTGATACATTATCAAAATACCTTTAGGTGTGGGCAACTCAAAGTAAAAACCGAATAGAGTAGAGATATTTATAATACATTAAAATCAACAAATGCTGAGACTAAAAACTTCTAGTAGTAAAAATTTACATACCAATACATGGGTTAAAATCAAGTAAAATAACCCCAAATCAGCAGCTATTAATCATAAATTTAATTAGTCCATTATTAGCCAGGATAAGGTAGTTTAGATAAGCGATTATAAACCGTGGCAAAAATTTTCCTATAAGGGCAAGCACTACTAATTACAATTAAAATACGTCGTTTACTAATGGTAATCACGGCTCCTAACTTCAATAATTTTGTGCGTATAGTCTCAACAGTTGCATTTTGGAATTCTGTCTTTGTTAAACATTGCTCCCGCAGAGCATTCATCAACACATAAGCAATAGAGGCAAACCACAAACGTAATTGATTACCTTCAAATGTATGGGTACTAGTCCTATCGCTATGTAATCCTAGTTTTTGTTCTTTTAAACAATTCTCCATATTTCCGCGTGGGCAATATTTTTGAGTATAAAGTCGTCCTGGAGGAATTTTATTGATAGGAAGTGAAGTCACTACAAAGCGAGTATCAACTTCTTTCTCGCTATACTCAACTTTGGCAACAACACGACGATTGCGGCTCCAACTATCTAGTGTTTGATAGTCAAGAGAACAGTACCAAACTGAGTTACGAACAAATGCTGTTGCATCATTTTTTAAATCTGGTGATGGAGGAAATAAGCTTTGAAAAAACTCAACTATAGGTTGAAGTTTTCCTGAGTATTCCTGAGATGCACGATACTTTATTGATTGAGATAACTGAAGTAACCGATTATTTGGAGCAAGTCCAAATACATAATCAATTTCACTTTGAGATTCACACCAACTCATTATATCGTCTCTCGAATATGCGCTATCTCCGCGAATAATAATTTTTACATCTTTCCATTTTGAGCGGATTATTTTTATGACTCGTTGTAATTCTTCTAGCCCACCTCCTGCTGGGTCAACATTAGATGCCCGAAGTTTGGCGGCAAGTAAATGTTTTCCACAGAAAATATAAAGTGGAGTATAACAATACCCTCGATAATAAGGATTAAAAAATGTCTCTTCTTGATTTCCATGAACTAAATCATCGGTAACATCTAAATCCAAAATTATCTGTCGTGGCGGCTTTCGATACGATTCTATAAATAGCTCAACTAGTAGTGTTTCTATTGCTGATCCATCATGTTCAATACGGTGATATCTACTATCTGCCCTTGATGATACATCTTCTGGACAATGCTCAAGCCGATTTAAGGTACTTTTTCCAGCCAAAGTAATTGCTCCTTGTCCCGAATTAATAACTTTTCCAACCGCAAGCGAAAATATTGGATCATGACGTAAAGTTTCGTGGTCATTTATATCCTCATAGCCCATGATTAAGCCATATATTCTTTGTGCAATTAAGCTATTAACTGGATGCAGAATTTTATTTGGCTCTCGGTAGTCTTTGAAACATCCTGCTAGTCGTGATGTTATTTCTCTTTTTCTGTCCAGTTCCGCAATTAGCGTTAGTCCTGCATCCGATGTTACAGGCTCACCCTTGAAATTAACTATAACTGGACATGATTTTACTTGTTCAAATATGAACTTTTCCGGTATACAATCGTTTTTATTTGGGGTCATACTTCAAACTGCTGGAATTCTTTTGCAATATACATTTTGGCAGTTTTTGACCCCTATTTCTTCAAGCTTTGTGAGAAATCCGGGTAAAGGTAGTTGTTTCCTGGGCATTTATTTCTGCAAAAATAGCTAATAAGAATGCTGCGTACAAAGCACCATGCACAGAGGTTTTCTCCTTTCGACAACGGGAAATTAATTGGTTAGTATGTTTAGCTGATATTGTCCAATTAAATAGGCTAATCTTAAAATTATCAAAATCGTCTTTTTTGTTTTTGGTGCGAAAATTTGCTGCGAAAACAGAATCACACTTTGTTGATTCTTGTGAATGTTCATCAACTAAACTTAAATTTTTTGCTGTCTCAGGTAGAAGTTGATCAACAGGTGGTAAATCTGGTAATATGTCTTTATAACTATCTTCTTCACCAACAAATTGCAAAATATCTCTAATCAAATAAGTACCTGATATCCCATCTCCAATACAGTGATGAAAGGTAATCAAAAGGTTAGAAATATCAGGGGATAGTAACAACAACACACGTATTAATGGTGCTTGATTCCAAGACAAAGGCATGAGTAATTCTGATGTCATTTCTTGACACCAATCTTTTTCTCCTTGTCGTTCAATTACTTTTAATGGAATCGATGGTACATCTTTCTCTGAAAATTGTGGCTGATTTTCTGCATTAATGATTATTTTCACTCTCAGTCGAGAATGACGCTGTTGTACCCAAGCTAACGCATCTTTCAATCCGTTAACGTTCAATTTCCCTGTAATAGTAACTGAGAAAGTAACGTTTTCAGGATGCTGTTGGTACCATAACCACATAAATTTTTCTGTTGGTGCAAGAGTTCTATCCATAGGTAATTCAACAAATTTAAGTCGGATTTTACTAATTAAAAACTAGTATAATTTAAATGCCAAAATAAAAATATTAAAAAAAATTAATCAAGAAATTAACGAATATGAAAAGATTGATTTTGTTTAGGTGCAGAAGACGGACGTTGAGGTATTTGATTTCGTATTAAAAGTAAAGGAATACTGAGCAAGCCGAAAATGATCACTGCTCCAGTCATAATCAAAACTGGCAAACGTTTAGGTCTATAATCACCTTGTTCAATTTGCCAGAAAACTTGATTGTATCTCCATGCGGCTAAAGCAATAGTAATAATCCCAAATACTACTAAAAAGATTCCCAAGTTTTCAGAGTTGACTAAGGGGTTTACAGTAGTTTCTTGTTGTGTAAAAGCAGCGTTAATTTGACGTAAAAATATACCAAATCTAGCAATTGCAAAACCAAAGCCAATTAATGCTATGGAAGTACGTAACCAAGCAAGAAAAGTTCGCTCGTTGGCTTGATGCTCTCGTATACGATCAAGATTAGGCAATTTACTCATTTATACCACTTATATTTCTTCATTATCTAGTATAGAACAGTGTGTTAGGTACAATATCAAAATTTGTAATTTACAATTGCATATTGTTAACTTTAATTTATAATTAACTAAGACTGACCGTATTTTTACTTAAAATAGCCCCGTTTTCATAGAGAATAACTTGAAATAGGAAAGAATGTAGGGTATGACTTATCGAGATTTAGAAATTGAAGCTGAACTACAACGCATGAAGAGAGATTTAAATATCTCTGGGAACAAGAAACATCATAATAATTCTGATTCTAAATTGGACGGTTTAGATGATGTTATCAATAAGTTAAATCATCTGGTGGGAATGGAAAATGTCAAAAATGAAATCAATACGTTCATCAATTTTTTGAAAGTTCAAAAAATGCGACAGGAACAAGGTTTACCTCCTATTTCTGTCTCCTTACATTCAGTTTTCTGTGGTCCTCCGGGAACTGGTAAAACCACAGTTGCGCGTTTAATGGGTGAAATATACAAAGAATTAGGGATACTTTCCCAAGGTCATGTTGTGGAAACTGATCGATCAGGTTTGGTTGCTGGATATGTTGGACAAACAGCATTGAAAGTAGATGAAGTTGTAACATCAGCATTAGATGGAGTATTATTTATTGATGAAGCTTACGCACTAGCACCAGCAGGTTCAGGTAAAGATTTTGGACAGGAAGCGATAGATACTTTATTAAAAAGAATGGAAGACTATCGAGATAGGTTGGTTGTAATTGTCGCTGGTTATAGTGATGAAATGTTGCATTTTATTAATGCTAATCCTGGTTTACAGTCGAGATTTAATAGATATTTTTATTTTGATGACTATAAACCAGAAGAACTATTAAATATTTTTGAAGGAATATGTAAGCAACAACATTATAGAATAACCCCACGAGGTAAAGAAAAATTATTGCAACAGTTTACCAAGTTATATAATGAAAAAGATAAGAGTTTTGGAAATGGTAGACTTGTCAGAAATATCTTTGAGAAAACAATTGAAAGACAAGCTAACAGATTGGTAAAACTCAATGATGTTAACAAAGAAATGATGATGAATATTACCTGGGAAGATATTTAAAAACTGGACAACAAGATCCCGGATGATATGGCGATATTTCAAAAAACGTCAGAGATTTATGCTGATTTAAAACAAAGAGGATTACCAATTCAAGATGCAGATATATCTATAGCAGCTACAGCTATAATTCACGATTTCATCTTAGTTTCCCATGATTCGGATTTATCAAGAATCACAGGTTTAAAATTACAGGATTGGTTAAAAAATCAATAAATTTGCATCAAAGTTTATCAGGTAAAATAGGATTAGTAATTAAACAATTATTAGCATCACATTGTTTCTGATATAATTGATTAATATAACCTTTTTGCCAAGTCAAGGGAATTTCTAATAAAGATAAGGTTCCAGTCATTCCTAAACCAAAAAATAAGAGCAGTGCTAAAAAATTAGCAGCAATATGAATTTTACGCCAAACATTGGTTTTATCCTTATAAATTTCTGGTAAAATTGCCAAAGAAAAAATCATTAATAAAGCAGCAGTTATGCCATAATAATAATGAGACATATACCATTTATTCGTTAGACGATAAACTCCATCTTGACAACCAAGAATTACTAAACCCATACCTGTCAAAGTAGCAAATACACCACGCCAATTTTGATCTTTGGCTTTAGCTTGATATAGTAAAATTGTAGAACCTATAGTTGCGGCAAAAAGCAATACAATAAATACTACTCGAAAAGATGATTTTAGCCAAACTTGATGATCAAAAACATTGCTAAAAATAGCATAAGCTAGTGCTATTAAAACAATACCAACAACAGCACCTGTTAACCAACGACCTAATTGCACGTGTTCTTGTCCTGCAATTGGAGGGATTTTGCTTTTACCTGTGGACACAGTTTCTAAGCGACGTTGACGCACTTGTAAAGCCCGATTTATGACTATACCCATTAAAGGAAAAACTACCGTTACAGCAATTACTGGATGTAAAAGTAAAATGATATCTTTGAGTGCCATATCACTTGGTGAAAATATTTATTGATTATTGAAGTTTGAAAAAGACACTTTAGGCACAAGACCTAAAATGTCCTGATATTAAAATGAAAAAAGTTACTTGACTTCGCTAGGTTGAAATTGGCTTATTTTACCTTGTTTGATATTTACTACTACATCATAAGTAGCACAGTAAGCAATTGTCACGTTATTAGATTTATTGTATAAATTAACTACCATACCTGCACCACCAGGTTGTACAGAAATTGGTTCTAAGTCACCAAAAAAGAAACGACGTAATTGATCACCACTACCAAACTGACCTTTATTTTTCATCAGCATTTCAATCTTTTTTTGAGCAGTTAAGCCTGTAGAATCTTTCATTTCGGCTTTCTGCATTTGCTTAACTTCTTGGGCTGATACTTGAGCTAAATTAGGATTGATAGCTTTAAGTGGTACATCCCAAACAGTAACAATACCAGCTAGAACTACAGTTGTAAGTAAAGAAGAAGTAAATTTCATTGTTTTCCTGAATTAATTTCGACTATATCAACCATCCCATCCAATACTGAAAATTATCTGAAGACTAGCCATAAATTTTCTGAATTTATTAGAAATAATAATTAATCCTCTACTCAGCATTTTTTCAGAAATACCTCACCTAAACTTCATCTAGAAAGCCTAGTATGATGTATTGTGGCTGAATAGCACGGGATTTATGGTGACTAAACCAAAAAAATGGACTAATTTAGTTGACAAAGTTTCCGGAAAAGTGTACCTTTTACTGGCTACTTTGATTTTTGGCGTTTCTAGTGCTGTAACTCGCAAGTTAACAGAAATTGGAGCGCAACATTTAATAGGCGATCGCAATCCCATTTCTTTGTGTAATGTTTTATTTGTAGGGAATCTTTGCGCCTTAATAATTTTAGTGATTATTTATTGGCGACAGTGGAACAAAGCTACCCTTCAGCAATTGTCTAAACCAAATTGGTTTTATCTCACCATAGTAGCTATTCTTTCAGGAGCATTAGCTCCCAGTTTATTTTTTCAGGCTTTAGCTATTACTAATGTCAACAATGTTGTTTTAGTTGGACGTTTAGAACCTCCTCTAACACTAGCCTTATCAGTTTTATATTTAAAAGAACGGGTAAATCGTTGGCAAATTATAGGAGCATTTTTAGCTTTCGTTGGTATTGCTTTAACCATTATCCTTCAACCAACAGAAAAAGCCATGATGAATATGGGAGATTTTACTATTGGACTAGGTGAGATTCTCACTGTTATAGCCTCTATAGCTGTAGCTATTTCTACAATTATCACTAAACAGCATCTCTCTCAAATTCCTGTAGGAATTTACAGCATTTTTCGTACTGCTTTAGGAACAATAATATTTTTCTTTATTGCTTTAATACTCTATGGTAAAGAACATTTCATAGATGTGTTTTCACCTTTCCTGTGGCAGTGGATGTTATTATATAGTGCGGTAATTGTAGTTTTAGGTCAATTACTCTGGCTCCAAGGCTTCAAAACTTCCTCTGTATCTACAAGTACCTTATTTGGCTCAGTTATACCGCTAATTAGTATTTTGGGAGCCTATTTGATATTGGGTGAAATTCCTACTCAAGCACAATATATTGGTGGTAGCTTGGTGTTAGTGGGTATATTGTTGGGACAAATCCAAACTAAACGTCAAATTAGTCAATATGTATCCAAAATGAGTTTAACTCAAATCAAACAAAAGATAGAAGCAGAAATGGGATTTAAGGGTTTTTAACTACAGCCTGATTATTACGCAAATACTCAAATTAAGTTAAAATACAAACAGAGTCAGCCTTTCCCATTCAAACATACCCATGCTGGAGAATCTGCAAACCCAAATTTATCATCTTGAACAATTCGCAAACACCCTAGTTGCTAACCAACTCACCCACCTAAGCATCGTCAGTATTGCTATTATCTTTGCAGCCGGCTTGCTCACCAGTCTCACGCCATGTATGCTGTCTATGCTGCCTATTACTATCGGCTATATTGGTGGTTATGAAGCGAAAAGCCGACTTCAAGCAGCGGCACAATCAACTTGGTTTGCTTTAGGATTAGCAACAACATTGGCTGGCTTAGGAATTTTAGCAGGTTTGGTGGGAAAAGTCTACGGTCAAGTAGGAATTGGTTTACCAATTATTGTTAGCATTATTGCGATTATTATGGGCTTGAATTTATTAGAAGCCCTACCCCTACAATTCCCATCTTTAGGTGAAACAAATTGGATTTCTCAAGATTTACCTCCCGGAGTGCGTTCCTACTCAATCGGTTTAACATTTGGTTTGGTGGCTTCCCCTTGTAGCACACCAGTTTTAGCCAGCTTACTTGGTTGGGTTGCTAATACCCAAGATTTGCTTTTAGGTGCTGTTTTACTACTTTCCTATACAGCCGGATATGTAGCCCCATTAATTTTAGCTGGTACATTTACTGCGTCGATTAAAAAAATATTAGAATTGCGTCGTTGGTCTGGTTGGATAAATCCGGTTAGCGGTGCATTATTAGTAGGTTTCGGTGTATTTTCCTTACTTTCTCGTATTCCCCTTGGTAGTTTCTAGACAATGACTGTAGATAACACAACATCCAAAGACTTAAATTTGTTTTCCATTCCTGTTCGCTTCCTGCGACGGGAAATTTTACCTGTGCTTACAGATTTAAGATTAGCAATTATCTTGTTGCTAATTATTGCCCTATTTAGCGTTAGTGGTACAGTAATAGAACAGGGACAAATACCAGCTTTTTACCAATCTAACTATCCAGAACATCCGGCTTTATTTGGTTTCCTCACTTGGAAAGTAATTCAAGTTGTAGGTTTAGATCATGTTTATCGAACTTGGTGGTTTTTGGCTTTGTTAGTTTTATTTGGAACAAGCTTAACAGCTTGTACTTTTACTCGTCAATTACCAGCCCTAAAAGCTGCCCAAAAATGGCAATATTACGACGAACCCCGCAAATTTAACAAGTTAGCTTTGAGTGCAGAATTAGATGGTATTTCCTTAACTTCACTCACACCACTTTTAGCAAAAACTCGCTATAAAATCTTTCAAGACCCGGAAAAAAATGATATTCTCTATGCCCGTAAAGGGATAGTCGGACGCATTGGACCGATTATTGTGCATATTGGTATTGTGATGATTTTGCTAGGGGGAATATGGGGCGCAATGACGGGATTTATGGCTCAAGAAATGATTGCTAGTGGTGATACATTTCAAGTCAGAAATATTATTGAATCTGGTGCTTGGTCATCTCAAGACGTGTTGAAAGATTGGTCGGTGCGCGTGAATAGATTTTGGATTGACTATACTCCCAAAGGAGGAATTGATCAATTCTATTCAGATTTATCTGTTTTGGATAATGATGGAAAAGAAATAGACCATGAAAAGATTTATGTTAATCAACCTTTGCGTTATCATGGCGTAGTTTTTTATCAAACAGATTGGGGAATTTCAGGGGTTCGGGTTAAACTAAATAATAGTCCCATTTTTCAATTACCAATGGCACTATTAGACACCAAAGGTAAAGGAAGATTGTGGGGAACTTGGGTTCCAACTAAACCTGATTTAAGTGCAGGTGTTTCCCTATTAGCGAAAGATTTGCAAGGCATGGTATTAATATATGATGCTCAAGGCAAATTAATTAATACTGTGCGTGCAGGAATGTCTATTCCTGTAAATGGGGTAAATTTGAAAATTCTGGACGTGGTGGGTAGCACGGGTTTACAAATTAAATATGACCCCGGTATTCCCATTGTTTATATTGGCTTTACTTTGTTGATGTTGGGTGTGGTGATGAGTTATTTTTCCCATTCCCAAATTTGGGCATTACAAAAAGGCAATATCTTCTATATTGGTGGTAAGACTAACCGCGCTCAAGTTACCTTTGAAAGAGAAGTTTTGGGCATCTTAGAGCAACTTACTGATACAGGAAAAAAATAATTTTCTCTTAATTTTTTCTTCCTGGGGCATAATAGCAATTGAGTGGTGTATTGTATTTATGTGATACCACTCAAGATGGTGCGTATATCCTATGGATAAATTCAATATTCAGTCACTGATTGCAAGTATTCAGCAAGAACTGATACCCCAGTTAGTTGTCGAAAGTGTCCATCCTCACAACCCAGCAGAAGTGCGCTATCTTCCCCCACCGTGGGAACTACTAGGTACAGGAAACTACGCAGCAGTAGTTTATCATCCTGAATACCCAGACATGGTGGTTAAAGTTTACGCACCTGGTCGTCCTGGGTTTGAGGAGGAACTGGAAGTTTACCAGCGTCTTGGTTCTCATCCGGCTTTTTCTGAGTGTTTTTATGCTCAAGAAGGCTTGTTAGTTTTGAAAAGATTATATGGTATTACCCTTTATGACTGTCTGCACAGGGGCTTGCGTATTCCTCCCCAGGTGATAAGAGATATTGATAGTGCTTTGGATTATGCGCGGACTCGTGGACTTTACCCTCATGACGTGCATGGAAAAAATGTGATGATGTTTGAGGGGAGAGGTTTAGTTGTTGATATTTCTGATTTTCTGCACCAGGAACGCTGCTCAAAATGGGATAATCTGAAAAAAGCTTATTATTGCCTATATCTGCCTATTTTATATCCTTTGCGATTACGAGTGCCTTATTCACTTTTAGATAAGGTTCGCAAAACTTACCGCTTTGTAACTTCTTTTGCAGGTAATGTATTAAAATTTATTCACAGATTACGTCGTCGGAAATCTCTCAAAAATTAATGGGGTGGGCATTGCCCACCAAGATATAATATTGTAGGTTGGCAGAGGTAGACAATTTAGTTACTTGTGATGCCTTACCTCAACGACAGTATGTACATTTCCACGGGGAGTAAAATCAGCTTTCACCGTAACTTCTAACGGATCACAAGCCGCAACAAAATCATCTAAAATTTGATTAGCTGACTCCTCGTGAGAAATATATCGTTCGCGATAGCTATTAATATAAAGCTTCAAAGCCTTCAACTCTACCACCCGTTCATCAGGGATGTAGGAAATATAAATAGTTGCAAAGTCAGGATAACCAGAAAATGGGCATTTACAGGTAAATTCCGGTAAACTAATATCAATATTATAACGCCGACCCACACGCGGATTAGGAAATGTAATTAGTTTTCCTTCTTGTATTTCCCTTTCCCCATATTTCATTTGTTGAGTTGCTGGGGTTACAGTCTCAGGTAAAGAATTAGTCATAAAATTATTCTAGAAAAATGCAGAGATTCATCAAAACTAATTTAACACTTAAAAGTCACTGCTATTCTTTTCCCAGTCTGGACAACTCGCGTCATCCCAACCGTGGGGGTGCATAGCGCAAACTAACAAATTACCACCATAAACTTGACCATGATAATTGCTACAACCTATACAAGCAGGATTCTGCTCAATTGTCGCTTCAACTGCATAGGGAAAACCCGGATCTACATCTGCTACCACGTCTTCCAGTTCCCAGTATACTTCCAACAGCGGTTCAGCTAATTCCTGTAAATACTGGTCAATATCAGCAGCAATGTTGTTCTGTACCTGTTCGGTGATTTCTTCCGTTAGCTCAAAAAATGCATCTACCATGTCATTCATTCCTTGGAAGAAGCTTTCTACTTCGTCAGCCACAGTTTCGAGGATGTCAATTAAGTCTTTTTGCCACGGTTCCATAAGCTTAACGGTCTTACTGGCTACAAACAGGACGCTTCCCCTTACTTGGTTGTGAGTGCTAAAATACCTAGAACACATAGTAATCAATGCACATCAAACCGATTGTAGATATAGCGTCATTCCCCAAATTACAACTTTTGCTGATGTTCAGGGTAAAAAATTAATTTTCACTGATCGCGTTTAAGTCTTTTTAATTGTTCTTGCAATTCATCGACTTGCTGACGCAGGTGATCCACGTTTTCTTTCGGGACTTCTTTGACAGTTGGTTCTTCATCTACCTCCAAAATTTCGATGCGACGAGGTTCAGAAGGGGCTGTTTTTTCCGAAGTTTCACCGGGTGTTTGGGGCTGTTGGGCTTGCCTCATCATATCTTCTACGAAACGACGAGCTTCTTCTGTGTTCATTTCTCCCTTAGCCACCATCTCGTCAGCCAGTTTTTGGACTTGCGATCGCAGTTCGGCTAATTTTCCCCCTGCTTTCTCACCAGCGTAAGAAGCCAAGCCTACACCAAGGTAAAAAGCTTTTTGAACAATATCTCCAAAACCAGGCATTGCTGCAAAGCACTCCTAAAAATGGGGCGACCCGGAGACTACGCCTACCACAAGCATCCCGTATTGCTGCTACCTTCCGGTTCTGACAAGATTTGGGCGTTGAAGTCGCATAGATCCAGGTCTGAGATCATCATAACATCAAAATTCCATAATTGTGTGTCATTCTATAACAATTCGCCATTCGTGAAGTTGATAACTCACACAACCGTTGACTACCAAGGGATCAGCCGCAACTATAGCCTGTGCTTCATCCATTGACGCTGCCTCAAACAGCATCATCCCCCCTCCCCTTTGCGCCCAATAGCCGGTTTTGGCTTTGTGTCCTTTATCTATCAAGGCTTTTACGTAGGCTGTATGGGCGGGTACATACTGGTCAAAAGTGGGTTTATCCACTAAACCTGCTTCAATTTTGACAAACCAAGGCATATCAATTCGGTATTTTTGATTTGGGATTGAAAATAAGTTATCATAGTAAGTCATCTTAATTTATTAGGACAATCTTATAATTTCATTTATTTTAGATTATCGTTTTACTAACTAATATCCATATAGCTGACTTCTCAAAGAAGTTGGGGATCTATCACCAATAACTGATAACTGATAACTGATAAATGAGTCGCTTTTTTATTTCCCTGCTCCCACCCCAAAATATTCAGGACTACGCCAACGAAATTAAACAGTATTTTGCAGACAAGTATGCTAGTCGTGGCGCACAAAAGTCTCCCCCACATATTACTCTGCAACCACCTTTTGAAATGGTAGATAGGGATATATCAATTTTAGAAACATCCCTGGAAGAGTTCGCACACAAGCAGCCGTCAGTACCAATTACGCTGAGTGGGTTTGCGGCTTTTCCTCCCCGTGTTATATACATTAATGTGGTTAAAACTCCATCACTTTTAAAACTACAATCAGATTTAATGACTGATGTAGAAAGTAACTTAAGAATTGTTGATCAAGTTGCCAAAGCTCGTCCTTTTACTCCTCATCTGACAGTCGCATTTCGGGACTTAAGAAAACAGAATTTTCATGCTGCTTGGCCAGAATTTAAAGAACGTCAATTGCATTTTGAATTCACTGCTGAAAATTTAACCCTACTACTTCACGACGGTAAACGGTGGAATGTTAAATCAGAGTTTCCTTTTCAGTAAAAAATCTTTAGAAATATTTAATTTAATTAAACTATCAAAATATACCAATTGATGGATAATTTGGAAATGTTCTATTTTTTCTAAAATTTAGACCCACGAGGATAGCGTCATGACCACCGAATTAATTCTCAATGCCAATGAAGCCCTCAAACTAGGATCACAAGGGGCAAAAGTTGAGCAGTTGCAACAAATATTAACAGCACTCAACTTAAATCCAGGTAAGATAGATGGTGATTTTGGTAACAAGACTTTAGCAGCTGTGAAACAGTTTCAACAAAAACAAGGACTTGAGGCTGATGGAGTGGTGGGAGCAAAAACTCAGAGGTCTTTAAATAATGCTCTTAATAATAATCTAAATAATACTTTAAAGCAGCCTATTCAAAACTTAAATTCTGGTTTTTACGGTGGTATATCTGGGAACCTTCCCCTTGCAGGAGTTACCCTGATTAAAGAATTTGAAGGCTTATGTTTAAAAGCTTATCCTGATCCTAAAACTGGTAATAAACCTATAACCATTGGTTGGGGAACTACTCGCAAAAAAGATGGTAGTGAGTGGAAATTAGGTGAAACAATTACCAAGGAAGAAGCAGAAGATTTATTGATGATGCAGCTAGAGAAAAACTATCTGCCATCTCTGCAAAAAATTCCTGTATGGAATGAGTTAAATGCTAACCAACAGGGTGCTTTATTAAGTTTTGGTTACAACTTAGGTGCTAATTTCTATGGGAAGCCTGGTTTTCAAAGCATCACGAGAGTCTTAGAAAATAAGCAGTGGGATCAAATTGAAGAGACGTTTATTAAATACAGAAACCCTGGTAGCAAGGTGGAAGCAGGGTTAAGACGGAGGAGACTGGCAGAGGCTAAACTGTTTTTGAAGCCCATAGCTGAGTCCTGATTTTGTAAATTTTATAATTTATATGAGAGCTAGGACATCATTTATATTGTAGAGACGCTGCATACAACATCTCTACATAAGTTGGCTGCTTTTTGCCACAGGAAAAGAAACTTCCGCCAAATCTGCTGTACATCGCATCTCAGAGCCTGATCACAAGGTAAACTGGTGGAATTGACTGATAAACATTAGTGACTTATGCCTGCGTTTTTATTAGAAGTTGGTACAGAAGAACTACCCGCAAGCTTTCTGAGTAATGCCATAGTACAATGGCGATCGCGCATTCCGCAAACTCTGGAAGCTAACAACCTCAAAGCGGAAAGCGTAGAAGTTTATGGAACTCCCCGACGGTTAGCAGTTCTCATCACTGGTTTACCATCCCAGCAACCAGACAAAGAAGAAGAAATTAAAGGACCTCCCGCACAAGCAGCTTTTAAAGATGGTCAACCCACACCCGCAGCAGTTGGGTTTGCTAAAAAACAAGGTGTGGAACTGTCAGCTTTTGAAATTCGACCGACGGAAAAGGGTGATTTTGTCTTTATCAACAAAAAGACTCCCGGCCGACCAGTTGCAGAAATTTTGACGGAACTTGTACCTCAGTGGGTTTGGGGTTTGGAAGGAAAGCGGTTGATGCGGTGGGGAAGTGGAGATGGTAGGTTTTCCCGTCCTATTCGCTGGTTGGTTGCGTTGTTAGATGGGGATGTTTTACCTTTAGAATTAAAGAATGGTGAGAAGATAGTTAAGAGCGATAGCATTTCTCAAGCACATCGCGTTTTACATCCTGAACCTGTAAGCATTTCCCACGCGACAGAATATGTAAATACTCTCCGTTCTGGTTATGTAATTGTTTCACCAGAAGAACGGGAAAGCATAATCACTGAACAAGTGAAGAAAGCTGCAAAAGAGGCTGGTGGCTCTACAGTATTTTACCCTGACTTGTTAAAAGAAGTCATCAATCTTGTTGAATATCCATCCGCAGTTGTTGGCAAGTTTGAACCAGAGTTTTTGGAATTACCTACAGAAGTAATTACAGAAGTTATGGTAACTCACCAGCGATATTTTCCTGTGTTTAAAGATGGTTATCAGCAAGAATTATTACCCAATTTCATCACTATTTCTAACGGCAACCCTGAAAAATCAGATATCATTGCTGTTGGTAACGAAAGAGTAGTTCGTGCTAGGTTAGCAGATGGTAGATTTTTCTATGAATCTGATAGAGCAAAACCTTTAGAAAGCTTTTTACCCCAACTAGAAACCGTCACATTTCAAGAAGATTTAGGTTCTGTCCGCGCCAAGGTAGATCGCATTGTTAAAATTGCAGAAATAATCAGTGAGCAATTGCATTTAGAAGAAGAACAGCACCAAAAAGTCCAAAGAGCAGCTTTATTGTGTAAAGCAGATTTGGTAACTCAAATGGTGTTTGAGTTTCCTGAATTGCAAGGAATAATGGGAGAAAAATATGCTTTAGTAAGTGGTGAAGATCTCGAAGTTGCAAGGGCAATAATGGAACATTATTGGCCAGTTAGAACAATTAAAAAAGAGGATTTAACAGCAGAAAATGACATCCCAGATGGCTTATTACCCTTAACTCTGGCTGGTAAAATTGTAGCGTTAGCAGACAAATTAGATACCTTAGTCTGTATATTTGGCTTGGGCTTAATACCTACAGGTTCTTCTGATCCTTTTGCGTTAAGACGTGCAGCTAATGGATTAATTCAAATTATTTGGTTAGCGATTATTACTGAAAATGGAAGAGTTATCAAAGAAGGAGGATTAAAACTTAATTTATCCCAGCTATTAGAACAAATAGCTACAAATTTCGCCACCACATTTAATAAAGATGCAAAATCTTTAATTGTGACATTGGGAGAATTTTTCTTACAAAGGATTCGCACCTTATTACAAGAAGAAAAGCAGATAGATTATGACTTGGTAAATGCGGTTTTGGGAGAAAATGATCCAGAATACACAGAACGAGCATTACAGGATTTATTAGATGTACGCGATCGCGCTCTTTATTTACAACAAATCCGCAACGATGGTACATTAGATAAAATCTACGAAACCGTCAACCGTTCTACCCGTCTGGCTGCACAAGGTGATTTAGACTTCCAGCAGTTAGAACCAACAGCGGTAGTTAATCCCGAACTATTCCAAAAATCTTCTGAGTCAGCATTCTACAACGCCTTAGTAGAATTAGTTCCTCAAACCCAAACCGCGCAACAAACACGCAACTATCAACTGTTAATAGCCGCCCTAGAAAAAATTGCTCCTAGCGTGAGTAAATTCTTTGATGGTGAAGATAGCGTGTTAGTCATGGATTCTAATCCAGATATTAAGCGAAATCGGTTAAATTTGCTGGGATTACTTCGTAATCATGCTCGTGTTTTAGCTGACTTTGGGGCAATTGTTAAAAATCTGTAGCAAAAGACAACAAAAAGTGGTGTAATTTTTGCCAATTAACGTTAGGATAAGGTAGCTTAACCAGGGATGCTACACAGTCTATGCCAGAAGCTATTGTGATTGGATTGGGAAAGTCCGGTGTTGCTGCGGCAAGATTGTTGAAACAGGAAGGCTGGGAGGTAGAATTAAGCGATAGTAGCACCTCCCCAAACCTCCTGGAACAACAACAAGAACTTGCTAACGAACAAATTCCCGTTAAATTAGGTCATGTTCCAGACCTCAATAATACTCATTTACCCAAATTAATAGTTGTTAGTCCTGGTGTACCTTGGGATATTCCTATCTTAGTCAAAGCGCGAGAGTTAGGAATTGAAACCATTGGGGAAATGGAACTAGCTTGGCGATATTTACAAAATATCCCTTGGGTAGCCATTACCGGTACAAATGGTAAAACTACCACCACCGCGCTAACTGCTGCCATTTTTCAAGCCGCCGGATTTAACGCCCCTGCCTGTGGTAACATCGGTTATGCTGCTTGTGAAGTAGCTTTAAAGGGAACAGGGAACAGGGAACAGGGAACAGAATATAAAACCCAAAATTCTGTAGATTGGGTAATTGGAGAATTAAGCAGTTATCAAATAGAATCTTCTGTAACCCTTGCACCGAAAATTGGTATTTGGACAACTTTCACACCAGATCATTTAGCCCGTCACAAAACATTAGAAAATTACTATAATATCAAAGCTAAACTGTTAAAAAATTCGCAATTGCAAATATTTAACGGTGATGATGTTTATTTAAATCAAGTAGGTTTAAATCATTGGACAGATGCTTATTGGACAAGTGTGAAAGGTGCAGATTATTTAATAGGTGAAAAAGGCTTTTATATAGAAAATGGTTGGGTAATAGAAAAGTTATCTGCAACTTCAGCACCTCAGCAAATTGTCGAAGTTTCTGATTTACGAATGGTAGGAGAACACAACCAACAAAATCTGCTGATGTCAGTAGGTGCAGCAAGATTAGCAGGAATTGAAATTGAAGCAATTACCCGCGCAGTGCGTGAATTTCCTGGCGTTCCCCATCGCTTAGAACATATATGTACATGGGAAGGAATTGATTTTATTAATGATAGCAAAGCCACTAATTATGATGCCGCAGAAGTTGGTTTAGCATCGGTAAAAAATCCCACAATTTTAATAGCTGGTGGTGAAGCCAAAGCCGGCGATGATACAGGTTGGTTAAATAAAATTAAGGATAAAACAGCAGCTGTTTTACTTATTGGTAGTGCTGCAAATGCTTTTGCTCAAAGGCTGGAACAAGTGGGATATAGTAATTATGAAATTGTGGAAACAATGGATAAAGCTGTACTCAAATCCGCAGAATTAGGGAAACAATATCAAGCTTCAGTGGTGTTATTATCTCCAGCTTGCGCGAGTTTTGATCAATATCCGAATTTTGAAGTTAGGGGTGAACATTTCCGGGAATTGTGTTTACAATGTGTGCATAAGATGAAGGAATAAGTAAACGCAGATACACGCAGATAGACGCAGATAAAGAGGGATAAATCAAGATATTGTATAATTTAATTTTGTCCTGTTGATGATGCGTTTATCTGTGTTCAGAATAAATTAGCTCTAAAGATAGATAAATAATCAACATCATCAATGATTTAATTCAAAAGAGTCTTTCACTTCTGTAAATAAGGTTTGGTAAAACACCAAGCCTTTTATATTTTTATAAACACTGGTAATTTATAAATATTGAATATACATCAAGAAATACTAAATATTGAAAAACCATAAATGCCACTTAAAACCATTCGCTTGCGAACTTTAATTTCTTTAATAATCATTCTAATCACAGGACTTTTATACAGTCGTTACCGTTATTCTATTTCCTGGTTAAACCAAGAAGTAGGAGGTATTTTTTATGTGATATTTTGATGTTTATTTGCCTTTTTATTTATTCCCACTCGTAGCACAGTTTGGCAAATTCCTTTATGGGTATTGATAATTACTTGTTTATTGGAATTTCTGCAATTGTGGCATCCACCATTTTTAGATTGGTTACGTTCATTTTGGTGGGGAAAAATGGTACTTGGTAGTGTGTTCATTTGGGCAGATTTCCCCTATTATTTTATTGGTAGTGGGTTAGGATGGCTAGGATTAAAATTGATATGGGGTGTAAAAGATAAACATAAAAAATCAACCAGGGAATAAATTCCCTGTCTAAAAGCTAAAGTCGGTTAAAACCGACTATTAAAATCTCACTTCAACCCTCATTTCTCTGCGTTCTCTGCGCCTCTGCGTGAGATTAATCCTAACCCAAAAACAACTTATAAGCAGGATTTTGGCTTTCATCCCAATAACGATAACCCAAGGAATCAAGAAATACTTGCCATTGTTCCATTTCATGGGGTGGTACTTGCATTCCTACCACAATTCGCCCATAGTCTGCGCCGTTATTGCGATAATGAAATAAGCTGATATTCCAGTCGGGAGACATAGAACCGACAAATTTCATTAATGCACCGGGACGTTCGAGAAATTCAAATCGGTATAATAATTCATTGTGTGCAAGAAAAGAATGTCCACCGACCATGTGCCGCAGGTGCAATTTTGTTAATTCATCATCGGTTAAATCAATTGTTTTTAAACCACTGGCTTCAAATTTATCAACTATTTTAGCTGCGTCGGCGCGGTTTTCAATTTGTACTCCGACAAAAATATGTGCTTCTTTATTATCAGCAATGCGATAATTAAATTCAGTCAAATTCCTGTTACCAATACATTCACAAAACTGACGCAGACTTCCTGGTTCTTCGGGAATTGTCACCGCAAAAATGGCTTCTCGACGTTCCCCATATTCTGCCCTTTCTGCCACAAAACGCAAGCGGTCAAAGTTCATGTTAGCACCGCAAGCAACAGCGATGAGGGTTTGTCCTTGGATTTGTTCTCGTTCTGCGTAGGCTTTAGCAGCTGCGATCGCTAATGCCCCAGCAGGTTCTAAAATAGAACGAGTATCCTCAAACACATCTTTTATCGCTGCACAGGTAGCATCGGTATCTACTAAAATGATTTCATCCACATATTGCTGACACAAGCGGAAGGTTTCTTCCCCCACTTCCCGCACCGCTACCCCATCCGCAAATAAACCCACCTGGGACAAGCGCACCCGATGACCGGCTTTAAGAGACTGACTCATAGCATCAGCGTCTACAGGTTCGACACCGATAATTTTGATTTCGGGACGCAACCGCTTTACATAAGCTGCAATACCGGAAATTAGACCCCCGCCACCAATAGCCACAAATATTGCATGGATAGGTTGCTGATATTGTCGCAGTATTTCCATGCCGATGGTTCCCTGGCCTGCGATGACATCAGGATCATCAAAAGGATGTATAAAGGTTAACCCTTTTTCCGCTTCCAATTGACGGGCGTGGGCGTAAGCATCATCATAGTTATTGCCATGTAGGACAACTTCTCCTCCCCGTGCTTTGACTGCATTGATTTTTACCTGGGGCGTAATCACGGGCATAACAATGATGGCTTTTGTTCCCAAGCGACGGGCAGCCAAGGCCACACCTTGGGCATGATTTCCCGCAGAAGCCGCAATCACACCTTGTTTAAGTAAGTCTGGGGGCAGGTTGACCATTTTGTTATATGCACCCCGCAGTTTGAAGGAGAAGACGGACTGCATATCTTCCCTTTTCAGCAGCAGTTTGTTGTTGATGCGGTTCGAGAGGTTGGGAGCATTTTCCAGTGGTGTTTCCTGGGCTACATCATAGACGCGGGCGGTGAGGATTTGTACCAGGTAGTCGCAATACATATCAAGGGGTGCAATTTGGGGTTGGATTGTTAATTTTACCGCTTGTTGACTATAGCGATCGCATACCATCTAATTTTGAGAACATGATATTATTAAAACGAATCTATAAAATTATTGGCTGTACAAGTTAAAATCACAGTTTAATGCACGTTATCAGCCGGAAAAAGCTCAGAGAATATTGTCAGGAACACGCAGACTGTTGTGAAGCTCTTGATGACTGGTATTTTACTGTTAGTAAAGCTGATTGGGGTAATTTAGTAGAGGTACAGTCTGTTTATCCCAAAGCTGAAGCTGTTGGTAATTTGACAGTTTTCAATATTAAAGGCAATAAATACCGTTTAATTGCCAATACTATTGCCAAAACCCTGAAACCTAATAAAATCGTGACGATATCAATAGGGTTTCAGGCATATTTGAGAAAATTGGCAATAGTATTGATTGCTAGTATTAATTATGAGAGCCAGGTCATCTATATTAAATATGTCTTAACTCATGCAGAATATGACAAAGACTACTGGAAAAATGACCCTTACTTTTGATTCAGAAGTTTACAGCAAATTACTTTCTCAGTCTCAACCGCGAGTTATAAAAACTGAGGAAGAAAATGATCGGCTTTTGGCAGTTGTGGAGGATTTGCTTTCTCGTTCTCATCTGACACCAGAAGAAAATGCGTTATTGGAATTATTAGTAAGACTAATTGAAGATTTTGAAAATCAACATTATCAGCTAAATGTTTCTACCCCTCGTTCGAGAATTTTGCATTTATTGGAAGCGCGGGATTTAGAAATAGGTGATTTAGTTCCTGTTTTGGGTTCGAGTGAGTTAATCGCTAAAGTAATTAGTGGTGAGGTGGGTTTGACACAGGAACAAGCTGAGATGTTAGGACACTTTTTTCACGTTGATGGAAGTTTATTTGTTGTAAAATGAACGCATTTATTACGCTTAAAAAAATATGCTGCGGCAAACGCACCCAGCCGCTAAATTATAATTTTATATATCTTTTATATATCCTCCTCATCAGCACTAAAACCGTCGAGGAAAGCTAATCCTGCTTTATAAAAAACATTGCTATCTACATAATGTTTTGCTACTTCACTTAAAGCTGATTTACCACCATTGAACCAGCGTTCACGGTTCAATAGCTGTCTTCTTAACAACTGCCATTTCTTTGGCTGATTAGTTTGAATTTCTTTAAATTCTGCTTCGATGATATCTTCAGCTTGTGCTTCAGTAGCATTTTGATTCTGTGATTTTAGGTTATTGAGTATTTGAATAATTTCAGCCAATGCTTCTTTAAACTGAGGATCATTGGCATATTTTTTACCGATGACTTCACCAAAATTTTGCTCGGTAATCTGAACTAATTCCGCTTTAATATTGTACTGATTATTAGGCATACTTCTATAAGATTGTGGTTTACTTGATTTAGAATTTATTTTGTCATCTAGGGAAATCAGTTTTTCAAAAACCATGTGTCCTCTTGGAGTAAGTGACACAGCCAAGTAAAAATCATCATCGAAAGTTGAGCCAGAAAGGAGATTAATAAAACCACCTTCACTGAGTTCATCCAAATGGAAACGAACTTCCTGGAGTTTTTTACCTAATTTTTCTACAATCTGTTGGTCGCTGATTCCTTCTTTAGCAGAAAGAATTAGGTGCAAAATCTGACGTTGAGTTTCCTGCATAGTGCATTTCTGGATATATCGGCGATTAGCTGGACTTATTTGGTGTGAAAATTTCATTTTACCTACATATAGAAATAATAACCCAAGTCTAACAAGAATTATAGCTTTTTTTTACTATGGAAACCTGTATTACAGCGTATTCCTTTGTTATGAGGTACAGTCTAATCTTCTTGGTTTTTGACTTTTACCTTCTATCTGAAAATAAAGTGTACCTCATTACACCGGGAAGTGCTGTATCTCTGAGTCTTACAGTTCCAATTAATCCAAAAACCCTCTCCTGTAAATCCTTAAATTCTGAAAATCCTGATTCAGACAAATTATTTCACAACCAATTCTCAATCAACTTATTATTTGTATCCGTTTTAAACTCAAACACTGCACGCGTACCAGAAGGACAAACAACTTGATTATTCTGCACAAAAGGCTGAATTGTAATTGGTTTATTTATCGGAGACCTAATTACACATATTACCCCATGCGGTTTATTATCCAATATAAATATTCCTCCAATATGGCTATATCTAATAAATCTATTCCCTGCAATTTTTTCATTTAAACTTTTTTCCTTACCCAGAGAATATACAAATGCTTCTTGATTATTCACATCCATTAAGAATTCGTATTTTTGTTTATAATTATTATTTAGTGATCCCGAAACATAAGCTGGTAAGTCAGCAAGTGTTTTTGCAAAAACACGATTTTTCCGATAGTGGATAATTTGACTTTTTAGAGTAACTCTAACTTGCTCTTGCGATTTACCTCTCCAAATATCATCCACCCTAGCAAAGAAAGACGGGGTAGCTATGATATATAGTCCCATACCAAAGACGCTCAAACCAAATAAAGTCTTTAACCATAAAAGACCAGTTGTAGAATTTTTATCTTTATCTTTATCATGATTTTTATTGTTTGTTTCTTCAGTCATAGTGTTGATATTCGTTACTTTAGTAAATGACAGAAAATTTATTTAGGACGCACATAGAAAGAAATTGATATAACAAAAGGAATCAACAATATAATCAAGACTATATTAATTAATGTCCCTTTTTTAGACATTTGCATATATTCAGATAATAATTTTTCAGCTTTTTCATCCTCTAATGGTTGGTGATTTTTAGCATATTCAAGACTTGGTTTATATTTATTATTACCTTTTGAATATAATTGACCAAAATCTGGCTTCACTCTAATTTTTTTATATATTTCTGGATAATGTTTCTGGAAGTAATAGATTATTTCCTCATATTTATTATTAAACTTATACATAAAAATAGATTGATAAACTGAGGCTGCCAAAAACAGACCAGCAGAAATTATGAGTGCAATTTTCATCTTAGTTCTTAATGCAAGTGATTTAATTTACATCCTCTATTGATTCACTCAATTTTTTTTCTGAGATAAATCCAACAAATTCGCCAACTTATAAACTATTCTCGCACCTACATTACCATCCCATTCTGCATCACCAACTTCATTTACATCAAACCCAATAATCTTTCTCCCACTCTTCACAACTTCCCTAAATAAACAATAAACCTGCTCTAATTCCAACCCTCCCGGAACCGGAGTTCCTGTATTTGGACAGAGTTTAGGATCTAAACCATCAACATCAAAACTAATATGCACATTTTCAGGTAAATTACTTACTATTTCCTGACATAAATCAATCCAAGTTTTACCAGCATATTGTTGTTGTTTGATCGCTGAATCATAATAAGCAACAACCCGATTATTAGAACCATTAATTATTTCCACTTCATCAATACAAATATCTCGCAAACCCACCTGAACTAACTTAGAAATTTGCGGTATTTTCAGCGCATTGAACATAATCGACGCATGGGAAAATTCAAATCCTTCGTAAGCGTCCCGTAAATCTGCGTGTGCGTCAATATGCAAAATACCAAAGTCGGGATATTGATTTGCTAAAGCTTGGAAATAACCCAAAGGTGAACTGTGATCACCACCAATAACAGCAACTTTTTTACCCTGACTCATTGCTTGCTGACATTGAGTAAACAACCATTGATTTACCTGTTCACCAGCTTGATTAATTTCTGTGAGTATAGGTGTTAAATCTGGTGATTCTGTGATTGCTTTACCTTCCGATTGTCTGGCAATTATTTTAGCTGCTTGTTGACGATAATAGTTATTTTTATCTAAAATCTCTTGAGGAATTTCTACTAAATAAATTCCCTGTTTCCAACCATCAGGATTATCAAAATCAAATAAATCTATTTGATAAGAAGCATCTAAAATTCGTTGTGGTGCATTTGCTGTTCCTGCACCGTAAGAAACCGTGACTTCCCAAGGTACAGCAAAGACAATTAAATTAGCCGAATCATAATCGTCAGGTAAACCCAATAGATTACCATTAATTGCAGCTATACCGCTAGGATTGTAGTCTTGGATTTGGTTACTCATCGTGCATTTTCTGAATGTAGATCAGCAGACAAAACACTGCTTTGGTGACATTTGCATTGTAGCAGTATAAACCCTGAAAATAAAATTAGCACTCCGACTTTGCTAAGGAAGAGGGGTGCTTGTTGTTCCGGAAACACTACTAATCGAATCGAGGGCGATGGTTACACATTAAAAAAAAGGTTTGGCTGTGAACCAAACCTCTATAATTGCTGTGCTTAACAACGTACTAAATTAATTTAGTTCTAGTCTGCTTACAGATCATCTTCCTAGAGGATGTGTCCAAATACCCCAAAAACTGATAAAGCATTACTTGGTGCAAATCTTAAATCTGCTCTTATTTAACAGTATAAAAGCCCATAAGTATCTATCTAAAGTATGAAAAAGGCTTGGACTCAAGCCAAGCCTTTGTATATACCAGGTGTTTACCATATATAGTTAATTTAAACTCTGTTTTATTCTAGTTCATCTCTCTATTAGGTGTGTACAAAATTTATAAAACCTGCTATTTAACACCACTCACAACTAAACATCAATCTGCATAAAAAAAACACCCTAGAATAATATCTAGGGTGAATACACTTTTTTCAGGCATTAATAAACTGAATAATACTTTCAGTAAATCGATATTTTCACTACCTAAAGGATAATTAAACTAGGTTTTCATCTTATCTATGAGTAATAATTAACATCCTGTAAAATCAAAACTTGAAAATTAAGATTTTAGACTGCTTAAAGAAGTAGGGAATCTCAATTGCTATTTTTTCTAAGACAAAAAAGGCTTGGTGATGAACCAAGCCCAGATATATACCAAGTGTTTACCATATCTAGTTAATGTAAGCCTACTTAGATTTCATATCATCTACCTAGAGGATGTGTACAAATTTGAGATCATCTGTTATCGATTGACCCTATTTTACCCTAGTGTGGCCATCGTCAACCCTACCATGATTGAGAATGATGTAAGATTTTCATTAAGATAATACTAACTAAAAATAAAGGCTTGGTGTTGCACCAAGCCTTGAATAGAAGTAGATTATATTTTCATAATTTAGCTAGTTTATTTGATAAATTAATCAGTCTATAGGAAGTATGATTTTTGGAAATCTAATATTAATGGCTGATTCTATAAATGATAAAAAAAAAGGTTTAGCTCCGCTAAACCTCCATAGAAAGCAGTTATTCGACACACCAAGATTAATTTAAATCTACTCCTATTTATAGTCATCTTCCTATAGGAAGTGTTCAAATATTTACATATCTGATAGGGACTGACTCTGTTGAAAGTTTTGAGAAGTCTACTATCAAAGGATAGATTTAAAATGCCTATTATTAGCTTCTAAAATAATATTATCACAAAGTTTTAAAAAAGACTTATTGATTACTTAATTTTATATAGGCTGAAAGTTAGAAATGAGTAGAATTTAGTTAAAAATTATTCGCTAGTTAATCTATCTATAATGTTGATTATGCAAAGGATTGGGGATGATGGAGATTATGAGCGGGGTCGGTGTGCATACCACCTTGATTGACGCAGTATGTAGTTAGTGTATTCAAGCAAACACTGTGACAATCTAAACAATTTTGAATATAGTCCTGTATTTGTGAGTTAACTTGCTGTAAGTTGAGTTGTTGAATAGCCATCTTTACAACCTTCTAAGTTCCTAAATTTACTGATAAGGCAATTGAGCCTTATCTTTACCTTATAAAACAAAAAGAGCGATCGCTTCTGACTAATGGTGTATTAATTATTTCATTCCCTTGACAGATACGGTTTTAATTTAAATTTCATGCTGATTTCATTTTTGTATGCAAACATAGTCGGGTGGTGATGCTGCTGTGAGTGAATTGCTTCATGAATGACTTCTTAACACAGAAAATACCGTATCCGCAATTTTGGCGTATTGCTTGTATATCTGGGATACTTGTAAATATTATTTTCGCAGTTAGTCCAGCCAAAGTTTTAGCACACGCTGGACATAATCACGAGTTTAAAACTGATACAGAAATTACTACCCCAGAAGGAATTAGTGTTGATGCTCAAACAGCTAAACGCATAGGAATTATAGTTAAACCTGTAAAGCCGCAATTTCTATCAATTGGTATCAAAACAACTGGAAAAATTGAAACTTTACCAAATCAAAAAGTACCAGTTACACCACCAATTGAGGGTAAAGTTGTGGAGTTATTAGTTAAACCTGGTGCTGTGGTAAAAAAAGGTGAAACTGTCGCGGTTTTATCAAGTTCTGATTTAGCAGAGTTGCGGGTGAATTCCCAAGAAAAACGTGCGGAAGCACAAGCAAATTTACAACAAGCACAAGCTGATTTCCAGTTAGCACAACAAAATTTAGAACGTCAGCGACAAATTGCCAAAGCGGAAATTAATCAAGCACAGACTGAACTGAGGGTAGCACAGGAACAATACGATCGCGATCGCACTTTAGTCCAAGATGGTGCGCTTCCCCGTCGTCAAATGTTAGAGTCAGAAGCACATTTAGCCGAAGGTAAATCCCAACTTACCAAAGCTTCCAGTCGTCGAGAAGTTATCGAAGCCGAAGCGCAATTAAAACGCGCTCAAGCATCGGTGGAAGTTGCTAAATCTCGAATTCAACTCAGCAGTGCTGCTTATAATGCGCGGTTACAACAATTGGGAACTTTGGCTAATTCTCAAGGATTAGTAACAGTAATTGCGCCAATTTCTGGCATAGTTGCAGAAACACCAGTGACATTAGGAGAAACGGTGACAGTTGATGCTGATAGCAAACCATTAATGACTATTGTTAATGATAATCTGGTATATGCTACAGCAAATATTTATGAAAAAGATTTGAAAAAAATAAAAAAAGGTCAACAGATTAGAGTTACAGTTGCTAGCTTACCAAATCAAACTTTTTCAGGACGCATTAATTTAATTGGTGCGGTGGTGGAAGATGAAAAGCGGGTGATTCCGGTGAAAGCAGAATTAGTTAATTCTAGCGGTGTTTTGAAACCGGGGATGTTTGCAGAATTAGAAGTTTTAACAGATAAAACCGCAAATGCAGTTATAGCAATTCCTTCTCAAGCAGTTGTAGATGTGAATAGTAAGCAGGTGGTTTATGTGCAGAATGGGGAAAATTATCAACCTGTAGAAGTAGTTTTGGGGGAAAGTTCGGGGAATTTGGTTGAGGTGAATTCGGGGTTATTTGCGGGTGATTTGTTAGTAACTCAAGGTGCTATGCAATTATACGCGCAATCTTTGCGGGGTGGTAATAAAGAGAAGGAATCTAAATCTGAAAGTTTGGAAACCAGTAGGGGTGGGGTTTCCCCACCCTTACCGTGGTGGTGGGTTTTACCTGCTGGGGGAGTGTTGACGGTTGGTAGTTTTTGGGTGGGTAGAAGAAGTTCTGTATCGAACCGCAGAGACGCAGAGGACGCAGAGAGAGAAGTTGAGAGTGTGGGGTAAGAAATGTTAAGTGCTGTAATTAAGTGGGCGATCGCTCGGCGTTGGTTGGTTATTATGGGTGCCATAGTCGTCACCGTTTGGATTTTTCAAACTATTATCCAAATGCCTTTGGATGTGTTTCCAAATTTTGCACCTCCTCAAGTGGAAATTCAAGTGGAAGCACCAGGTTTAGCACCGGAAGAAGTAGAATCTTTGGTGACTTTACCAATTGAAAGTGCAATTAATGGGACTCCTGGTGTAACTACGGTACGTTCTTCCAGTGCAGCAGGAATTTCTGTTGTGAAGATAATTTTTAATTGGGAAACTGATATTTATCAAGCTAGGCAATTAGTTACTGAAAGATTACAACAAGCTCAGAGTAAGTTACCAGAAGGCGTAGAAACACCGCAAATTTCACCTATTACTTCTCCAGTAGGAACGGTTTTACAATATGCTTTTACTGCCAAAAATACGCCGTTAATGGAAGTCAGGCGGATTGTAGATTGGCAAGTCACAAATCGTTTATTAGCTGTTCCGGGAGTTAGTCAAGTTGTTGCTTATGGTGGAGATGTTAGGCAATATCAAGTATTGATTGACCCCAATAAATTAGCAGCTTTTGGAGTTTCTTTAAAACAAGTTAATGAAGCTGTTACAGCCGCAAATATAAATGCTCCTGGTGGTTATTTAATTGATTCAGATCGAGAAAAATTAATTCGGGGAATTGGCAGAATTGAATCAATAGAAGATTTACAACAATCAGTGATTACTGCTCGTAATGGTACACCAGTGAGAATATCAGACGTAGCAGATGTCCAAATTGGTGCAGCTATTAAACGAGGGGATGGCAGTTTTAATGGTGAAAAGGCAATTATTGTCATGATTAATAAACAGCCTTTAGCTGATACACCAACTGTCACCCGTGCAATTGAAGCAGCAATGGCAGAAATTAAAACTAGTTTATCTGAAGATATTACAGTTACAGCCACATTTCGCCAAGAAAATTATATAGATTCCTCTATTGAAAATGTCCGCGCAGCATTAATCGAAGGAAGTATTATCGTTGCTATTATTCTAATTCCTTTTTTAATGAATTGGCGAAATCTCGCTGTTTGTCTCACCGCCTTACCACTATCTTTATTATTAGGAGTCATGGCGCTCAATTGGTTGGGACAAGGTTTAAATACTATGACTTTAGGCGGTTTAGCTGTCGCAATTGGTTCAGCAGTTGATGATGCGATAGTTGATGCAGAAAATGTTTATCGTTGCTTACGAGAAAACAAATATTCGACCCATTCCCGTCCAGTTTTAGAAGTGGTTTTTGATGGTTGTCAAGAAGTTAGAGATTCTGTCTTTGGTGCAACTATCATTACTATAGTTGTCTTTTCTCCCATTTTTGCTTTAACAGGAGTGGAAGGAAGTATATTTATTCCCATGGGAATTGGTTATTTAGTTGCTGTATTAGCTTCTAGCGTTACCGCTTTAACTGTGACTCCCGCTTTATGCGCCATTTTGCTTCCTCACGGGAGATTACCAGAAAAAGAACCTTGGGTAGCAAGATTTTTTAAACAGCTTTATCACCCATTACTAAAATTTTCTCTACGTCGTTCTTCTATTATTATCTCACTAGCTGTTGCCAGTTTAATTGCTGCTATTATTATTGTTCCTAGTTTAGGAAGAGTATTTTTACCAGAATTCCAAGAACAAACTTTGGTGAATACCTTAACTTTATATCCAGGTGTATCTTTAGAAGCTACAAATAGAGCAGGTTTTGCTATTCAAGATGCACTCAAGAATGATCCCAGATTTCCCTATGTCCAATTGCGTTCTGGACGTGCGCCAGGTGATGCTGATGCTGCTGGTGTGAATTTGGCACATTTGGATATTGAATTAAGTCAAGAAGGAATGAAACACAGGGAAAAATCTTTAGAAAAGCTACGAGAAGAACTGAATAAATTACTGGGAGTTGCACCAAATATTGGCGGTTTTATTTCTCATCGTATGGATGAAGTTTTGTCTGGAGTCAGAAGTGCTATAGCCGTGAAAATTTTCGGAACGGATTTAGCACAACTCCGCATCATTGCCAAACAAGTTAATGATGTCATGAAAACAGTAGAAGGGATTGTTGATTTACAACTAGAGCCTCAAGTACCAATTGCACAAATTCAAATTAAATTTGATCGAGTAGCCGCAAGTAGATATGGTTTAACTATCGGTGAAATTTCTGAATATATTGAAACTGCGCTAAATGGAAAAGTCGTTTCTCAAGTTTTAGAAAAACAGCAAACTTTTGATTTACTCGTTTGGATAAAACCAGAAATGCGACAAAATTTAGAAGCAATTAGTAACATTTTAATTGATACTTCCAGCGGTGAGAAAATTCCTTTATCCCAAGTTGCGATTATTAAAAATGGAACGGGACCTAATACAATCAACCGTGAGAATGTTTCCCGTTTAATTGTTGTTGCTGCAAATGCTAAAGGTAGAGATTTACGTTCTGTAGTTAATGAAATTAAAGCCAAAGTTCAGCAAAAAGTACAAATTCCTAACAGTGATTATTATATAGCATATGCTGGACAATTTGAAGCTGAAGAAAAAGCAACACAGAACATTTTAATTTTTAGCGCCATAGCTTTTGTAGCTATTACAGTAATTATGTATATTTCTGTGAAATCCATCCCTTCAACAATCATGATTATGATTAATCTACCATTAGCATTAGTAGGAGGTGTAATTGCTGTTGCTGTGACAGGAGGAATTATTTCAATTGCTTCATTGGTCGGTTTTGTGACATTATTTGGTGTAGCTACTAGGAATGGTTTGCTACTGGTAGATAATTACAACAGCAAATTAGCTGAAGGTATACTCTTAAAAGAAGTTTTAATTCAAGGTTCTCTGGAAAGATTGAATGCTATTTTAATGACAGCTTTTACCTCTGCTTTAGGTTTAGCACCATTAGTTTTTGAAGGTGGTGCTGGTAAGGAAATTTTACAACCCCTTTCTGTGGTGGTGTTAGGTGGTTTGTTTACTTCTACGGCGTTAACGTTGTTAGTTATTCCGGCTTTATATGCTCAGTTCGGTAGGTTTGTAGTATCGAACCACAGAAATACAGAGTACACAAAGAAAAACAAAGAGGAGTTTTATGAAGTTAGTTAGGTTGAGTTTAATCGTTTTTACCAGTATGGGACTGATATTTTTAGGTGCTTGTAACAACAGTGAACCAGCAGCTACTAACACCCCAAAACCAGCAACAAAAACCGAACCTGTCGCCAAAACAGACCATAGTAAACCCAGTAAAGGTGGTCAAGTTGTCGAAGTTGGTAAATATCATTTAGAATTAGTACCCGAACCTGAAACGAAAGGTACACACATAGA
This sequence comes from Anabaena sphaerica FACHB-251, assembly GCF_014696825.1. Lineage (NCBI taxonomy): Bacteria > Bacillati > Cyanobacteriota > Cyanophyceae > Nostocales > Nostocaceae > Anabaena > Anabaena sphaerica. The sequence goes on from NZ_JACJQU010000004.1 coordinate 52,528, forward strand.
TTTTTATCTGCTTTCCGGTGACAAACATGAAATAGTTCCTAACGCAAAAGTGACAGCACAAGTTAAAACTCCTAAAGGAGAACAAAAAACCCTTAACCTTACCTATGATAAAGAAGGTAAACACTACGCTGCACTTTTACCTGAATCAGCCGCAGGTGAATATCAAGTAGTTGTACTTTCTGATATTAAAGGTGAAAAAGTCAACGGTAGGTTTTCATTTAAACGGTAAATTTTAATCTGGGATAAGAACAGTATGAAACGTATTTTGGTAGGAATTTTCGCGGTTACAACATTATTAGTTGCTCCGGGTTGTTCATCAACAGTTAAATCAGGTGAAGCGCAAGTTTCTAATAGTGAAACTAGTTCTAAACCAGAAAAACAGGAAACAAAACCCATGAGTGATCATAAAGGACACTCAATGGAACAAATGAATCATGATAACCATTCAATGGAAAATATGAATCATGGAAATAACTCAAAAATCAGCACAAAAGCCACATTAACTGCACCTAAAAACTTAGCAGCTAATCAACCGATTAATTTAGTCATTGATATTCAGGACACTGCTGGAAAACCAATCAATAAATTTGATGTTTTCCAAGAAAAGTTAATGCACTTAATAGTTGTTAGTGATGACTTGGAACATTTCGATCATCTTCACCCAGACTATAAAGAAAATGGTAAATTTGAAGTGAGCGCGAACTTTCCCCAACCAGGAGAATATACACTTTTCAGTGATTATAAACCAGCCGGACAAAAAGAAACTTTATCATTAACAAAAATTACCATTCCTGGTTCAGTTCCCCTACCCAAAAATTTATCTAAATATGAAAAAACTAAAACTGTATCAGATACAAAAGTCAATTTCAAAGCATCTAAAGAAAAAATTAAATCAGGTGAAGACGTTAGCTTGAACTTTGATTTAAAGGACAGCAAAAATCAACCCATTAAAGACCTACAACCATACTTAGGAGAGAGAGGTCATTTAGTAATAATTAAAAGCTCATCTCCCTTAACAACAGCTGATTATATTCACGCTCACGCCATCAAAAATACGACCGATGAAAAAATCCAATTTCATACAAAATTCCCCCAGTCAGGAACATATAAAATGTGGATGCAATTTAACCGCAACGGAAAAATCAGAACCGCAGATTTTTGGGTAAACGTAGAATAGAAAATATTCTACTTCTTCCAGTATTTTTTGTGGTAGTTTCATCAAAAATTGTAAGTTGGGTTAAGCGACAGTGCAACCCAACAAAAGCTATAACAATTTTGAATAATGTTGGGTTTGCGTGCGTCAAATGCCACTCGCCACAAGCTGGGAAACCCTTCCAAGGTGATGGCTCCCCAACCTAATCACAAACGATCACAAACGTTAAAAAATTTGATTCTCACCCATGAAAATCATCCTAGTCGAAGATGAACCAGATTTAGGTGCAGCTATCAAACAAACCCTAAATCAAGAAGCCTATGTAGTAGATTGGTTATTAGATGGTAACGAAGCTTGGAACTACTTAGAAACCGAATCAACACAATACGCCCTAGCTATATTGGACTGGTTACTTCCTGGTTTATCAGGCTTAGAATTATGTAAAAAATTAAGGTCAACGAATAGCCCCTTACCAGTTCTAATGCTCACAGCAAAAGACCGCATGGAAGATAAAGTCATGGGTTTAGATGCTGGTGCAGATGATTATTTAGTCAAACCATTTGGAATGGCTGAACTATTAGCAAGACTACGCGCGTTACAAAGACGCTCACCGCAAATACAGACCAAAAAAATTCAATTAAAAAACTTTACTTTAGATTACGGTACTCGGACACTTTATTATCAAACTCTAGAAATTCCTCTGACTAATAAAGAATTTCAATTATTAGAATATTTTTTTAAACATCCCAATCAAATTATTACCCGTGACCAAATCATTAATCAACTTTGGGAATTAGGAGAAGAACCTATAAGTAATGTAGTAGCGGCGCAAATGCGGTTGTTGAGACGCAAGTTAGAAGAAAAAGGTTGTATTCCTTTAATTGAAACTGTTTATGGTCTTGGATATCGTTTAAATTTAGGTGGTTGAAATTAATTTAGACCCAGAGGTTACAAAGGGAAAAATTCAGTACATAATACAGATGTAAATATCTTATACAAGAAGACTACCCAATGTACCAAACTGATCCAAAGGAAACAGGTAAATTCAAAAAACCCTTATTGATAGGTACTGGTGTCTTATTATTGGCATTAATTGGTATTGAAATCTATAGTTATACTCGCTATGGAGTCTTGGCTAATCCAATATCTGTAATTAATGCCTATCTATCGGAAAAAACTCTCAGAGGAGATTTCGGTTACGTTAATTCGGTTGCTATTAGTGCTGATGGTAAGACTGTTGCTCGTGGTGTAGGGTTTATTATTGGTAGGAAAGATGATGAAACTATCACACTCTGGAATGTAGCTACGGGAAAGAAAATTTACACCCTCAAGGGACATTTTGATACCGTAAATTCTTTGGCTTTTAGTCCAGATAGCAAGACTCTTGCTAGTGCTAATGGTGACAAAACTATTAAACTCTGGAATTTAGAAACAGGATCGGAAATTCGTACCATCAAGGGACATTCTGATTCGGTTTCGTCTGTGGGTTTTAGTCCAGATGGCAAGACTCTTGCTAGTGCTAGTGATGACAAAACCATCAAACTGTGGAATGTAGAAACAGGAGAAGAAATTCGCACCCTCAAGGGACATTCGAGTAGTGTGAGTTCCGTGACTATTAGTCCAGATGGCAAGACCCTTGCTAGTGGTAGTTTTGACGAAACTATCAAACTCTGGAATCTAACCACAGGAAAAGAAGTCCGTACCCTCAAGGGGTATTTTGACCGTGTGCGTTCCGTAGCTATTAGTGCCGATGGTAAGATACTTGCTGGTAGTAGTGGTAGTGCTGCTACTTGGGACAGAAATATCAAACTATGGAACGTAACAACAGGAGAAGAAATCCATACTCTCAAATGGCATTTCAATCCGGTTAATTCCGTTGCCATCAGTCCCGATGGGAAAAGCGTTTTTGGTGCTTCTTTAAGTATCAAACAATGGGATATAACAACAGGAAAAGAAATCCGCACTCTCAAGGGACATTCTGGTTCGGTTCGTTCAATTGCTATTAGTGCCGATGGTAAAACCCTTGTTAGTGGTAGTTTTGATAAAACTGTTAGAATTTGGCGGATTGCACTCTAATCAATAAGATAATTACAGAAGTTTTCATAATATTTAGACGACAGTATTATTAACCAATTGCTGCCTTTGCATACTCTCAGAAAATTGAAATAGGTGGGAGAGTTTTTAATGAAATTGCCTATGGCTGGATGAATATTCAACCGATACTACTATAAAAAATATTAAGTGTTGAGTTGTGCTTTGCTTAATCCCACCTACAAAGACTTATTTTATGAATCAAAATCAACTTTTTAAATTAACAAGATGGCGTTTAGCTCTTTGGTACACTGGTATAATGGGGGTGATTCTGAGCTTATGTGGATTTGGTTTATATGAGGCTATAGCTCATGCTCATTGGGTAGCATTAAATGAAGAATTAAAATCGGTTGCGGGTACACTTCATGACAGCATGGAACCAACTTTAAAACAACCAGGAAAAATAGAAACAGCGACTAAACGACTTTTACCAGAATTATGTCTTGCAGAAACTGATTGTTTACAAAAAATCACCACATCATCAAAACAGCGCCATGTTTTAGGCGCACTGCATCAGGGTGATTATTATATTAATTTACAGGATGTTTCTGGAAAATCTGTTGCTATAGCTGGTTTCCCAATATTAACAAATCAACGTTATCAGAAAATTACTTTGTCTTTGCATACCAAAGATAATCGTGATTGGGGAAATTTAATCGTAGAACGTAGTCTGAAAGATTATGATGATTATTTAGCTGCTACCAGATTAATTTTATTTTTGGGATTACCATTTTCTATGTTATTAGTTGGTGGTGCTAGTTTGTGGTTAGCAGCAAGAGCCATGCAGCCGGTGTATACTTCTTATGAACAAATGCAGCAATTTACCGCTGATGCAGCGCACGAATTAAGAACACCTTTAGCTGCAATTCAAGCAACTGTAGAATCTGCCTTGAGAAGCAATCAATTATCGGATGTTCAAGCTAGGGATATTTTAACTCGTGTAGAGAGACAGAATCAGCGATTATCCCAATTAGTGAAAGATTTACTGTTACTTTCACGGATGGATCAACAAGCATTACCTTTAAAATATCAAGAATGTTATTTAGATGATTTAGTCAGCGATATTGCTGAAGAATTTGCCGCTTTAGCAATAGCCGCAGAAGTACAATTAAAAACTGAAATTAGACAAGAAAAAATCAAGGTCTTGGGTGACGAAGAACAACTTTATCGGCTTTTATCTAATTTAGTTGTCAATGCAATTCAATATACTTTAGCTGGAGGGGAAGTAAAGATAATTTTAGATAGTAATAAGCATCATGCAATAATTCAAGTAGAAGATACAGGTTTGGGAATAGCACCGGAACACCAAACCCAAATTTTTACACGTTTTTGGCGAGTAAATAGCGATCGCTCTCGTCATACAGGCGGTTCTGGTTTAGGATTACCTATAGCCAATGCAATAGCGATCGCACATCAAGGAACACTAGAAGTTAACAGCAGCTTAAACAAAGGTAGTATATTTACACTGAGATTACCTTACTGATAAAATAATTTAGCAATCGACAAAAATAAAAATGTTTAAAATGACACTTGTTGTCTATGATTATTTTTGTATATTTTCCTCGGTTAAGTCTTAGCTATATATGATAGATAACAATAACATCTTATTACGTAATCTTTGGTACTATGCACTACCTAGTCACCTTCTCAAACCAGGTAAGATGGTATCCCGAATTTTTTTAGGAGAACCCGTACTGCTGATGAGAAACCAAGACGGTAAAGTTTCCGCAGTGCGTGATATTTGTCCTCATCGTGCAGTACCCTTAAGTTGTGGTCGATTTGATGGTCAAGAAGTAGAATGTTGTTACCACGGTTGGCGCTTCGACCCCGCTGGAAAGTGTGTAGCAATTCCATCTTTATTACCAGAACAAAACATAGATTTGCACCGCTTTGACGTGGAATCATATCCCATCCACGAAACTCAAGGTAACATTTGGATATACATGGCCGATGGGGAAAAATCTCAAACCCATGCTGAGGAAAAAGACGTTCCGGTAGTTCCCGGTTTTCCTGAACAACAACCCCACTTAGTAGAAGTGATGCGGTTTCCCTGCTTTATAGATCATGCAGTCACAGGTTTAATGGACCCTGCACATTCTCCTTACGTGCATCGAGTATGGTGGTGGAGAAGCGGCGATTTGCATGAAGAAGTCAAGCAATTTGATCCTTCACCTTACGGCTTTACCGTCAGACGACATAAGTTGTCAGAAAATATGGAGAACATGAGCCGATTATATTGGTTAGTTGGTGGTGGAATTCCCGAAGTTGAAATTTCTTTTCGTTTACCTGGAGTCAGAATAGAAGAGATAACTTTTGGGAAACATCGAGTTTGTAATTTAACCGCAGTTACACCAATTTCCGAAACCGAAACAGAAGTAAATTTTGTGCTTTATGGTATACCTTCTTGGTTAAGAATATTCACACCTTTAATTCATATATTAGCCAGAAAATTTTTAGGTCAAGACCGAACAGTAGTAGAAAAGCAGCAAATTGGACTTAAATACAATCCAGTTTTACGACTAATTAAAGATTCAGATATGCAAGCACAATGGTATTATCAATTAAAACGAGAATTTGCCCGTGCGACATCTGAAAAACGAGAATTTATCAATCCTGTAAAAAGTCTATTACTGCGGTGGCGTGCTTAATCTTAATCTTAATATTTTATGACTATTATCGTCTTTGGCAGCATTAATATAGACCTAGTAGCAACCGCCCCCCGCTTACCAATCGCTGGCGAAACATTGCTAGGAGAAAGCTTTTTACAAACACCAGGAGGTAAAGGTGCAAATCAAGCAGTTGCATTAGCAAAATTAGAAATTCCCACTCAAATGATCGGGCGTGTAGGTGCTGATAATTTTGGTATAGAACTAATTAAGAATTTGCAAAATTCCGGTGTAAAAACAGACAATATCTTAATTGATAAAAACGTCAGTTCTGGAATTGCTGTTATTACCGTTGATAAAAAAGGTGAAAATCACATAATTGTAATACCTGGTGCAAATGGGCAAGTTAACCAAGAAGATATAAACAGATTACACCGTTTATTACCACAAGCAACAGCCGTACTTTTACAATTAGAAATTCCTATTGAAACCGTCGTTGCAGCCGCTCAAGCCGCGAAAAATGCAAATATTACCGTCATTCTCGATCCCGCACCCGCACAATCTCATTTACCAGATGAACTTTACCCGTTAATAGATATTATTACACCCAATGAAATAGAAGCAAGTCAATTAGTAGGTTTTCCTGTCAATGGAGAAGAAACCGCAGCTAAAGCCGCAAAGATTTTATTACAAAAGGGTGTAAAATGTGCCGTTATCAAATTAGGCTCAAAAGGTGTTTATTGTGCCTCTGCGGAGGAAGCTTTCTTTATTCCAGCTTTTCCTGTTCATGCAGTTGATACCGTTGCAGCTGGTGATGCTTTTAATGGTGGTTTAGCAGCAGCACTTTTTCACAAACTCCCTTTACATCAAGCAGTGGTTTGGGGTGCAGCAGCAGGGGCTTTAGCAACTACAAAATTAGGGGCGCAGAGTTCTTTACCTGATAAAATGACTTTGGAAAAGTTTTTGGGTTAGAGTTAGGTGACAGGTGACAGGTGACAGCAAGAAGGAAGCAGAGAATTTTACTCGTTTTACTCGTTCCCATACTCTGTATGGGAATGAATTATTAAAGGTTCTACCTTTAGTAAAATTAGAGTTACTCGTTCCCATACTCTGTATGGGAATGAATTATTAAAGGCTTTGCCTTTAGTAAAATTAGAGTCAGAGACTCTATGATAGCATTCCCAGTCAGAGACTGGGAACGAGAGATTTCTGAATGCTTCAATTTCCTATATCTTCATTCCATAATTCTGGTTTTTCTGTAATAAATTCACTCATCATCTGTTCACATTCATCAAGGTTTAAATCAATGACCTCCACACCATGAGAAACCATAAATTCTTTTGCACCAGGAAAGGTTTTTGATTCTCCTGCAATCACTTTTTTAATCCCAAACTGCACGACAGCACCAGCGCACAAATAACATGGCATTAAAGTAGAATATAATGTTGTACCTTTATAATTACCTATTCTGCCGGCATTCCTTAAACAATCAATTTCGGCATGAGTGACAGGATCACCGTCTTGAACCCGTTTATTATGTCCTATACCGAGAATTTTACCATCTTTGACCAAAACAGAACCAATGGGAATTCCGCCTTCTTTTCTGCCTTGTTTAGCTTCGCTAATTGCAGCTTGCATAAATTCGTCCATTTGATAAACTCCTAATATGAAAAAACAACTAGTATTAATGGATCATGATGGTGGTGTTGATGATTATTTAGCCACTATGCTGCTGTTGACAATGGAACATATCGAACTTGTCGGTATTGTCGTCACTCCCGCAGACTGCTATATTCAACCTGCTGTCAGTGCTACGCGCAAAATTATTGATTTAATGGAATTTTCTCATATTCCGGTCGCAGAAAGTACAGTTAGGGGAATTAATCCTTTTCCACGTCTTTATCGTCGTGATTCATTTATTGTTGATCATTTACCTATTCTCAATCAACAGGAAACAATTAATACTCCTTTAGTTGCAGAAACAGGTCAAGATTTTATGGTGCGGGTATTGCAAGAAGCACCGGAACCTGTAACGCTGATGGTGACAGGACCTTTAACAACTGTAGCGGTAGCTTTAGAAAAAGTACCAGAAATCGAAAAAAAGATTGCTAAAATTGTTTGGATGGGAGGTGCTTTAAATGTTCCTGGGAATGTAGAAAAAAGTTTAGAAATGGGACAAGATGGTTCTGCGGAATGGAATGTTTATTGGGATGCAGTTTCTGCCGCAAAAGTTTGGAAAACGCAAATTGAAATTATTATGTGTCCTTTAGATTTAACAAATAATGTACCAGTCACATCAGAGTTGGTGCAGAAAATGGGAAAACAACGTAATTATCCTCTTTCTGATTTAGCTGGACAATGTTACGCCTTAGTTATTCCCCAAGATTATTATTTTTGGGATGTTTTAGCAACAGCTTATTTAGGAAAACCTGAGTTTTATGAACTGCGAGAATGGGAAACAGAAGTTATTACTCATGGTCTGAGTCAAGGACGAACTAAAGTAGTTTCAAGTGGTAGAAAAATTAAGGCGATGGATAAAGTAGATAAAGCGGCTTTTTACAATTATATATTACAACAATGGAGAAGGTGAGGTAGAATCATACATTAATCTTCTAAATCATCCATAGTCATAGGTGCTTGAGCAACATGACGAACATATAAAACAGAGACTATAGGATCTCGAATTGTAAATAGCACTCTGTAAACATTCTTAGATTTACCATAAAGCAATTGACGAACTTCTTCTGGAAAAATCTCATATTCAACTGCTAAAGCACAACGATTAGGTTTATCTTGTAAAGTAGCAATAGAATTCATGAATCCTCGAAACCAGCTATCAGCAAACTCAGGGTTACGTTCTCGATACCAGCGATATGATTGTTCAATTTGCTTTTCAGCAATAGGAGTAATCTCAACTTGAAATGTCATATTTCTGTTGCATTTCTTGAATAAAATCTGTAAGAGGACGACTTTCACCACTATTGAGTTCATCAAAACCCTGTTGAATACCCGCAATAGTTTCTAAATGCTCAATTAATTGACGTATCTTGCTAGGGTTGATTTTACGAGGATCTAAAAAGGTAATGAGAACCTGGGTGCTATTATTAATATTTTCGGGGAGTTCGGTTAATTCGATTTTACCGTCTTGATAAATACCTTCGACTGTTTTTAGCATAATTCTTAGGCAGTTAATCATTTTTTCAATTATATCATAATTATGTACTGAAAATTATTCCTGCAAATTTTAAAAAGTAAAAATAAATATTTTTCTTACTTTTTATTCCAACCAGTAAAATTCAACCCCAAAAACAGTGCCGCTACTGTTCCCGCAACAGAAATTTCTCCTGTAATAATTTTCTCGTAAATCGCATTTATAGGAATTAAAATTACCTCAATTTCTTCAGTAACATCAAGATTTTTCTGTTCTCCCACCTTCACCACATTTTCAGCCAAAAATAAATGAGTTTGATTAGTATCTTTACTGGGATTATCGTTAAGAGTACCAATTTTTCGGAGATTTTCAGCAACATAACCTGTTTCTTCCCTTAATTCCCTCAACGCTGCTGCTTCAGCACTTTCTTCACCTGGATAAAAACGTCCTGCGGGAAGTTCAATAAAAAACTCACCTACAGCGTGTCTGTACTGACGAACAAACACAACTTCCTGATTATTAGTCACTGGTAAAATTAAAGCAATATCAGGTTTAATATTGACAAAATAATCATCTATAACCTTACCATTAGGTAACTTAACTACATCCCGTCGTACCTGACAAAAAGGATGATTAATTAACATTTGTGAATTTAAAACTTCCCACTTTTGTAAATTACTCATTTTCAGTTAAAATATACCACCAGTCCAAAATTATAACATTATTCTCTCTGCGCCTCTGCGCCTCTGCGTGAGCATAAATCTTAAACATGAAAATACTTATCAACTTATTTACAGTTAACAAAAGATTTCCCCTAACCATTAGTAGAGGAACAACAGCCCAAACTACAAATATCAGAGTCAAAATTATCGAAAATGGCATTGAAGGATGGGGAGAAGCATCACCCTTTGGTGTTGGTAATCACCGCCAAACTACGGATATAATTACCGAAGCATTGCAAAAAATTGCCCCTGTGTTAGAATCATTCAACCCTTGGCAACATCAAGAAATCGAAGCAGTTTTAGCACAATTTAAAATTCCTTCCGCAGCCAAGGCCGCATTGGATATGGCGCTGTATGATTGGATGGGTAAAAGTTTGGGTTTACCAGTATGGCAACTTTTGGGACTGAATAGAAATGCGATCGCACCAACTTCGGTGACAATTGGTATTAATTCTCCAGAAGGTGCAGCTGCTAGGACGAAAGACTGGTTAAAATATATGGATGTGCGGCTGTTAAAGGTAAAATTAGGTTCGACCGAGGGAATAGAAGCAGACAGAAAAATGCTTTTAGCTGTGCGAGAAACAGCACCAGAAATAGATTTATTTGTAGATGCTAACGGAGGTTGGAGTTTAGCAGATGCGATCGCTATGTCTCTTTGGTTAGCAGATTTGGGTATACAGTATATAGAACAGCCATTACCACGAGGTCAAGAAACACATTTAGCAACCCTGAAAGAACATTCACCTTTACCCATCTTTGTTGATGAAAGTTGCTTTATTAGTGCTGATATTCCCCAATTAGCTGATTATGTAGATGGGGTTAATATTAAACTGATGAAATCTGGGGGTTTAAGTGAAGCTTTAAGAATGGTATATACAGCCAAAGCTCATGGTTTAAAAGTGATGTTTGGCTGTTATTCGGATAGTTCTCTGGCTAATACAGCAGCTTCACACATTGCACCTTTAGCTGATTATTTAGACTTAGATAGTCACCTAAATTTAATTGATGATCCTTTTATCGGTGCATCAGTGAAACAAGGACGAGTTTTACCTAACGATTTACCAGGTTTGGGAGTACAATACAGTGCGTCTGCCACTTAATAAAAAGATAGCAATTCTATTACATGAAGGACTGAGTGGAACTCAGGGAAAAACAGGTTTATCAATTTTACGCTACAGTGAAGCCCCTATTGTTGCAGTTGTAGATCGGGAATCCGTGGGTAAATCTGTACCAGAGCTAACCGGTATCAAGCGTGATGTACCTGTTGTGGCATCTGTGGCCACAGCTTTACAGTACAAACCGGAAGTTTTAGTAATTGGTATTGCTCCCAAAGGTGGGATCATACCTGATAATTACTGGACTGATATCAAAGATGCGCTGAAAGGGGGAATGTCTTTGGTGAACGGCTTACACACACCTTTAGCTAGTATACCAGAATTAAATGCACTCCTGAAACCAGGACAGTTCATTTGGGATGTCCGCAAAGAACCAGCTAACTTAGATATAGCTTCGGGGTTAGCACGAAATCTTCCCTGTCGTCGGGTGTTGACGGTGGGAACGGATATGGCTATTGGTAAGATGTCTACTAGTTTAGAACTACATTGGGCTGCAAAGTTGCGCGGTTGGCGTTCTAAATTTTTGGCAACTGGTCAAACCGGGTTAATGTTAGAAGGGGATGGGGTAGCGTTGGATGCTGTGCGGGTGGACTTTGCTGCTGGTGCTGTGGAACAGTTAGTGATGCGTTTTGGGAAAAACTACGATATTCTGCAAATTGAAGGACAAGGTTCTCTGTTACATCCTGGTTCTACTGCAACTTTACCTCTAATTCGTGGTTCTCAACCAACACATCTGGTATTAGTTCATCAAGCAGGACAAACTCATAACCGTAATAATCCTCATGTACCTATTCCACCACTACCAGAAGTAATTAAGATGTATGAAATAGTAGCTTGTGCTGCGGGTGCTTTTGGTAAAGTTCCTGTAGCGGGAATAGCTTTGAATACCAGACATTTAGATGAATCTGCGGCCAAAGAGGCGATCGCTCAAATCATAACCGAAACAGATCTACCTTGTACAGACCCCGTGCGCTTTGGTGGTGGGCTACTGTTGGATGCAGTGATGCGAAGTTAGGAATAGGAGTCAGGAGTCAGGAGTCAGGTAAAGAATCTATTTTTCTCCTCATCTCCTCATCTCCTCATCAGGTGTTTAGTCTCTACCTACCAAACCCATGAGATTTTAGAGAAGTTTTCTTACCCAACAACCAATCTAAATGCTGTGGTAATAATGTTTCTAAATCATAATTTTTCACTATTGTCTTTCGTGCTGCTGTACGAATAGCCATCATATCTTGAGAATTATCCAAAGCTTCGTTTACCTTGTCTACAATTTGTTGGGGAGAAAAGAAATCTACCAGCAGTCCATTTTTTCCATCTCTAATCATCTCTAATACTGGTGGAGTATTAGAAGCTATTAACAAACATCCTGTTGACATTGCTTCCATCATTGACCAGGATAAAACAAAAGGACGAGTTAAATAAATATGGGCTGAAGAAGCTTGTAAAACTTGCAGATATTCATGGTAAGGTAGTAAACCTGTAAAGTGTAATCTCGATAAATCTAAATCTAACTTTTCTAACATTAACTGTTTATAAGTTTTACCATCAGCAAGAGTTTTACCATAAGCGACCCTATCTTCTCCCACAACTACAACATGACAATTTGGGCGTTGTTGTTGAATTAGTGCTACCGCTTCCATAAACTGGGGAAAACCCCGATAAGGTTCCATCCCCCTGCCTACATAGGTTACTAATTCTGAGACATGGGAAAGGTCAAGATTAATGCGAGGTAAAACTAATTTAGCACCTGGATTGGGTTGAAAATAATTAGTATCAATACCATCGTGACAAACAGTAATTTTACTGTGATATTCTGGTGGGAATTGTTGACGTTGCCAATTAGTAGGAGAAAGTCCGCGATCGCAACTATATAAATCAATCAAAATTGGTGAATTTTTTACACGAATTCGACATAGATCATCGGCGCTGAGTGGTTCACTGGGATCAAAATCAGCATCAGAACCGCGAGCATGATAAAACCATTCAAAGAAACATAATAATTCGGCTTTGGGGAAAATTTCTTTCATAAATAAAGTCGGACCCCAACCAGAATGACCGTAAATGATATCAGGTATAAAACCCTGTGCTTTAAGTTGTTCAGCGATTCGATATACACCTTGTCCTGTGAGAACTGCATTCTCTAAATTGCGGACATAATGATGAGTTTGGGGTGCTGCTGTACGGGAAGGTTCATAAATAGCTTTAAATACACCTGGTATTGTTCCTTCCTGACGATTAGTACCAAACACAACTTGGTAATTATCATCTTTTGCTAAAGCTGTGGCTAGGTGGCGAAATTGGGCGGGAAAGTTAGGATGTAAGAATAAAATGCGTTTAGAGTTTGTGTAAGCATTTTTCATAGAGGTTAAAATCCTGAAAACCCTTATTCTAAACTTTTCTTGGGTTCTTTAAAAGAACTTTTTTAGAGGATGTTTGAAAAGTTTTGAATGTATAAATAAACCCCTCTCCAAACCTCTCCCCGACGCGGGGAGAGGCTTTGAAACCCCCATTCCCTCGTAGGGAAGGGGGGAAGGGGGGTTAGGTTGCTGAAGATTATTGGTTTCATCTAATACTTTTTGAACAACCTCTTAGAGGATGTTTGAAAAGTTTTGGGCGAATATAATATGGCTTCCCCACGCTGGCGCGAACACTACTACACAAGTTAAGTCCACCTGCGTGGACTAATGAAAAATCAAGGGCTTGAAACCCACGCAGGTGGGTTTTGTCTGTGTAGCCGCGACTTCTAGTCGCTTTTCAAACACCCTCTTAGGCGCACTTAAAGCACCTCTACTGATTCCTGATTCCGCTCAAGTCTAAATTCTGACTACTTAACTTAGCGCCCTGGAACTTCTCTATTTGATACCAAAGGGTAGTTACTTTACGAACATCGAGATCCAGGAATTCTAGGCTTTGCTGCTAAGATGAGGTAAACCCCTATCATTTATCAAATAATTCAGGATTTAGGTTATTTATTAATACTCGATAACTGCCGTTTATAGCCGACATAGCATAAATAAATGTTAAACTTCACAACCGAATATCAACCAGATGCAACTAAATGCGTGCAGGTATGTCAACATCGCTCTTGTAGAAAACAAGGAGCAGGAAAAGTTTTAGCGGCTTTTCAGATGTTACCAGTTCCTGATGTGACAGTTACAGCTAGTGGCTGTTTAGGACAATGTGGTAATGGACCAATGGTGCTAGTGTTACCCGATATGGTCTGGTATTGCCGAGTTTTACCTCAAGAAGTACCACTACTAGTGGAAAAACATTTATTAGGTGGTCAAAGAGTTCAAAAGATGCTTTATCATCGGTTTCATCACCAAGGATAAAGCTGATTAAAAATATCCTAAAACTGCACTCTTGATCACTGAAGCGAGACAACTGATGGACATTCAGAAGCTACGTCAATCTTTAAAACTGAAGTGGCTGAGTTACTGCGAGGAAAATCGTCCTTGGCTGGTCAAAATGCGAATCTGGCGCTCTTATGATGGTGTTAGACGACCATCATCTGGTTATATTTTGGCCACTCTGTCTGTTTTGGAACCGCAGTTAAAGCAAATACTGCCTTTCATCCTGGATTTGAATAATAATCCTGACCAAATAGTGGCGGCTTTAGGTCTTCATTTTAATCCAGAGGAAGAGTTACGTTTATTAAAATTACAGCGTGCTTCAGCTAAAAATCAGATTGTTAGTAAACCTCCTGTGAAGAATTCCTCTGTAAATACACTGTCAACCCAGAGTCATCGTCAGTCTTATCTAAATATTCAAGTATGTGAAAAGCCACCCACCATACCATCCCAGGAAAACAAACAAGTATTATTAGGAATTACTCCAGGTGTGGAACAAAAGCGCCAATCTGTTTCGGTGATTGCGGTAGCTACACCAGTGCGTTATCATTCTTCAAGCAAGTTGCTTTCTGGGTTTGGGGAAACACCCAGCCCAACTAACAAGTTAGCATCTGGGCGATCGCTCACTATGACTACACAAGTTTCCACTCAAAACAAAGAATCTAATGAAAACTGTAAATTTACGAGCATCCCAGTGAAAAAAGTCTCCTGTATTTCACCTGGTACTAATGCCCGTAGTTTACCTTCTTGGATAGACGAGTTTTGTCAGGGTGTGAGATGATAATAGGAGTCAGGAGTCAGGAGGTAAGAGGGAAAAGTTGATTAATTTTTCCCAGTCCCCAGTCTCCAGTCCCCAGTCTCCAGCTAAGGGTATTCGTGAGAAACAAACGGGACTGCGACTATTTCCCCACTGCTTGTTCCTACTTCCACTTTTAAACCTACACCACCTGCTTTAGAGCGAATGTAACCTAGTCCAAAATGACCATCTGGGGTTTCTGTATAGCTGGTAAGTTTACCGACTTTTTCATCTCCTAAAGTAATCACGGTTCCTGGTTCTGCGGGAGCATTGAGGCGAATTCC
The DNA here is from genome assembly GCF_014696825.1 of Anabaena sphaerica FACHB-251. Taxonomy (NCBI): domain Bacteria; kingdom Bacillati; phylum Cyanobacteriota; class Cyanophyceae; order Nostocales; family Nostocaceae; genus Anabaena; species Anabaena sphaerica. The sequence goes on from NZ_JACJQU010000004.1 coordinate 67,796, forward strand.
CCAAAGATATTGCTTTACACCTTTATAAGTGTTTAACCTAGCAATGGTTTCTTGACCGATGTAGCAGCCTTTATTAAAAGAAACTGTCTGCCATAAACCGACTTCTAGGGGATTATAATCATCGGTGAGTTCTAAATCTGGTACAGGACGACCTTGTAATATACGCAGCATTTCCCAAGCGCGATCGCTCAATTCTAAAGCACCATGATCTAATATTTGATTCCATAGCTTTTGTTTTTCAGCTACGGGGAAAATTAGAGTATATCCAGGGTTAGCCAAGCCACTACCCACGGCAAAAATTATCCCATCAACTAATATGTGGTTGCCATAGGGTTGACCAACAAGTGAACCAGCCCCCAACTTTTCTACGATAGCATCGCTTTGGGGTCCAATGAGGCTCAAGGTTGCAGTTTCATCAGTGACATCGGTTAATGTTACCTTATCTGCAAAAAAGATATAGCGATCCAACCATTCCATTAAAAATGCACGACGATGAGGTGAAACTAAAAGCAACACTGCATCATTGAAAACGTAGCCAGTCACCAAGTCAATTGTGCGGGCTGTAGATGTTACCATCACTGTATCACAACCTTCTCCTGGTTTGAGGCTTTGAAAATCATTGGTACTTTGGTTGTGTAAAAACCGCAGATGTTCATCGTTAGAAACACGTATGCGTCCCCAATGCGAGCGATCGCATACAGCAACTCCTTCCCTTGCTGCATGGATAGCGGCTGCATTTTTACTGTTGATTGCAGATGTTGGCATAGTAATCAAGACTTGCCCTATTTTAATATTTGTTTTTGGATCATATATTAACAAATAGGTATACCTTCTTGCCACTGACTCGCGCTGTGTTTTGAGTGGACTCCCGGCATGGGTTCAGTAATACTGAAGCTGGAAAATCTTTGGTTCTTTGGTACTTGTTATGCTAAATTACCAATTGGGGAACAGGGAACAGGGAACGGGGAACAGGGGACAGGGGACAGGGGACAGGGGGAAGAGATAATATTTTGCCATAATGTTAAAAATTATGGTTCATTTCCGATACATAGTAAGCTTCCTGAGCTTTTTTTGTCTAGATTTTGCATATTAGGTACTGAAGAACCAAATCTTTCTTTTTAATCTACAACTCTAATTAATCCTCTTTTTAAACCATCAAATACTTGATTGATTTGCATAATGTTATCTTCACTCAGACCTTCTTTTGCCAGAAGATTAGACATCATTATCTGTTGATCTTGACGCGTAATTCGGCGATTGGCAAATATGCGTTTCAAGATTGCCTCTAAATTGCTTGGATCTGAGTTAGCCATAAATTGCATATTTTTTCCTCGCAGTTTATATATTTTATTTTTTATCCTAATTGACTACAAAATAACAAAATCTGATAAAGTTTCCAATCGTAGCCTTACGGACACACAATGGAATTCAACTAATTGCTACTTTGTAGCTTTAATCGATTCAATATTTCGGTAAAATAACTTAGATGTTTAAAAAATAACAGGTTTAAGACTATGGCATTAGCTCAAATTGGAATTATTGGTGGCAGTGGTTTATACAAGATGGAAGCTCTTAAAGATGTGGAAGAATTAGAAGTAAAAACACCTTTTGGCTCGCCATCAGACACAGTAATTCTAGGGATGCTAGATGGCATAAAAGTGGCTTTTTTGGCACGTCATGGTCGTAATCATACTTTATTGCCTTCTGAGTTGCCATTTCGTGCCAATATTTATGCAATGAAGCAATTAGGGGTAAAATACTTAATTTCTGCCAGTGCAGTTGGTTCGTTGAAAGCAGAGATCAAACCACTAGATATGGTGGTTCCTGATCAGTTTATTGACAGAACCAAAAATCGCATTTCTACGTTTTTTGGCGAAGGAATTGTAGCACATATTGCCTTTGGTGATCCAGTTTGCAAAAATTTAGCGGCAGTTTTAGCAGATGCGATTGCCTCTTTAAATTTACCAGATGTTACTCTTCACCGTGATGGTACTTATGTATGTATGGAGGGGCCAGCATTTTCAACCAAAGCCGAATCAAATCTTTATCGAAGTTGGGGTGCTACCGTAATTGGCATGACAAATTTACCGGAAGCAAAGTTAGCCAGGGAAGCGGAAATTGCTTATGCAACACTGGCTTTAGCCACAGATTATGATTGTTGGCATCCAGATCATGATAGTGTCACAGTAGAGATGGTGATTGGTAATTTACAACGCAATGCGGTAAATGCTCAAAAAGTAATTCAAGAAACTGTGAAGCGGCTCAGTGAAAACCCCCCTACAAGTGATGCCCATTCCGCTTTGAAATATGCAATTTTGACGAATTTAGCCAATGCACCAGCTGCCACTAAGGAGAAGTTGGGTTTGTTGTTGGAGAAGTACATCAGGTGACAGTGAAGAGAGCAGGGGAGCGGGGGAGCAGGGGAGCGGGGGAGCAGGGGAGCGGGGGAGCAGGGGAGCGGGGGAGCAGGGGAAAAATATTTACCTTCTGCCTTCTGCCTTCTGCCTTCTGCCTTCTGCCTTCTGCCTTCTGCCTCCTGCCTCCTCACACTACCTGAAAACTAAAATTCATACTTGCCCAATTATTCACATCCAATACATAAGAGTCGGTAGCAGTTACATTCATTTCCGCTTTCACCTTACTAGCATTATGTAAATCTTGCAGCAAAGCTTGGGCAACTTCTAAGGCATTAACTAACGGACCAATAGGCTGTTGATCAGCGGTGGGATACTTAGCAATTCCCAAGGCTGCCAGGGTTTCAGTGAAAGGAAATGTACCCAAAATTAGTTGATGTTCACAAAACAATGCTCGTGTAGGCAGCATCCAGCCTGCAGTATTATCGTTTTGCGGGAATTTCAAGGTTTGCCCTGGGGGAATAACAATTTCTTGCAGATGGGGTTTAGTCTCGGAGACATCCGCTGCTGGGGACATTTGCCAAGGGTAAAAAGCAATCACCTCCGGTGCGGCCGAGCCGAACGCACTTCTAGTATTATTTAACCCCACTAACATTAAATATATGGGGCGATCGCTCAAGTTTTCTACCCAGTACTGCATCCTACTACCCACGGGAACTGTAGGAATAGCTGTTCCTGGGGTAGTAAATGCTTTGTTAGTTGTAGTTTCCCCACTCCGACTGCGCCATGTTTGACGCTGCATAATTACACGAGGTGAGATTTTACTAATAATCTCTAAACTCGCTTTCACCGCTAACCGGGAAGAACCTTCATTTTCTGTCAGTCGCCATAACTTTGCTGCTAACAGGGTGGACAATTTTGGTGTTAATCTCTGCACAGCAACTTTCACCGCTTCCCCAACTTCCCCCGCAGTATTAAGTATTAGCTCACCACCAAGAGAAAAAAGTCCATAACGGCTAGGGATATTTTGCAGTTTACCAAATACGTAATTAGCGCCCTGTTCTGCTGAGGCGATGTTTACCATCCGGGTAATGGATGCAAAAGCACTGGTAGCGTCTACACGCTCAATTCTTTCTAGTCCCGAATCTAAGGCTACTGTTAAATTAATATTGCGGGGTAACACGCGCACAGCTTCTTGTACCAGTTGCCCAACTTGTAGGGATTTGCTAAGGTCTTGGCTAGACATCTGTGCTTTCGCTGTTAACCCATTGCGCGACTTTAATATTAACTGTTCTCCAGTTGGTAGATTGAATCTCGAACCAACACTATAGTATTGCCAAACGTGTGCTGGTAATCCTCCTAACCATAACTGGGCTGTTTTACCATCCTCATCCGTAGCTCTCACCACTCCTTCACCCTCAGAGCTTTCTATGGGGAAATAATCAGTAATTAAAGCACTGTGAGGATATTTCTTCTCAGTCAATAATCCTGGTTGCTGTTCGCTGCCCAGTTTGTACATGGAACTACTTACTTGAGAGAGAAAAATTTGAATTGTTGTTGCTGGGGTTGCTTCCCATAGATATTGGGTGAGAGCATATGTAAATAAACCTGCACTGAAACCAGAAAAAAACAATTCTCCCGCTGGCTGCTCTGGTTGTGAAGTTGCTTTTAGCACCATTGCATTGTTAACAACTGAGTTCTGCATTTGCAGGTGCTTGAGCAACTCTAGTTCTTGGAGTGCTAACTTTGCTGTTGATGGTTCTGGGCGGGCGCGAAATCGCAAACCTGATGGCTGTAATGTACTTTTGGTATAGTAACTAGTATCTAATACTGCGGTTACTCGGTCTGTAGGGAGCGATCGCAATAATAGTAAAAGAGATTCTTCTAATAAATAGTTGACAAATAAACCAGTTTGTGTATTTTCATCAACTGGAATGAGGGCATTCTGCACAGTCTCTGGGAAATTCCCCAATTTGGCACGACTACCATAACCACTAAAGTGGAAGATCACCAGATCATCAGCTTTTACTTGCTTACCCAAGTGATCTAAAATAGCCGCCTCAATAAATTCCCTACTGGCTTCTTCATCAGTTAAGGTGAGAATATCTGAAGCTACAAAGCCAAAACGGTGAATTAACAGTTCCCTTTGTAATTCCACATCAGTCAAACAACCAGCAAGGGCGGGACTTTGTGGATATTGATTGATACCTATCAACAATGCCAACTTACGGGAATTTGGTGCTGCTAAAGCTTGATAATAGCGATTTCCTAAAGTCAACCACTCAGCTTCAGTCAATCCCAAGATTGCCAGTATGGAGCCAATTCGTTCTAAAAACGCACGCCGTTTCATAATAAGCTATCAGCGGTCAGTCCATAAAGTACAGCATGAACTACCCCACCCTACTTCGTTGAGGCTGGGGTTTCTACATCCCCAGCAGTAGGTTGAGATTTCTGACGCTTCACTTGGGATAGTTGCCTCAAACTGCCAGTTGCTCGACGTTTTTTGGTAGAGCTACTCCCATCAGCGTCTGCGAGGTTAGTTCCTAACCCCGGTAGATTATTTTGACTCCAAAGCAGCATTACCTCAGCAGCAGCAATATCACGCTGTTGAGTGTAATTGCAATTAGCACAAACATGAACACGCTGGTCTAAATTTTTCTTTTCTTGATGCCCACATTTAGGGCAAGTTTGAGATGGTTTTACCTTCCTGGTAGGAACTTCTAAAAACACACCTTGAAAATCTTGTAATTTGTATTTCAAAGCACTTCTTATCATTCCCATCCCCACATCAAGAATGGATTTATTCAGCCCAGCTTTTTGCTTTTTGCGCTTGCCTGTCTTAGCTTTGGAGGTCATTTTCTTGACTTCTAGTTCTTCTGTTACAACCATGCTGTTACCGCTAATTATCTGTGTTGTAACTTGGTGTACCCAGTCTTGTCTAGAATTCGCAACCTGACGACATAATTTACTAACCTTCGACTGTGCTTTCTTCCACCTTCTAGAAGCTTTCTGTTTTTTCTTGTAGTTTGGTGATTGTTTACGACGTTTTGATTTACTGAGTTTTTTGATTTGCTGTTCTGCTTTTCTCAAAAATCTCGGTGCTTCAATTAGTCCATTTTCATCACCATTAGTCCAAGCAATTGCATCTTGACATCCTAAATCAATTGCTATTGTCCCACTATTGGTTTGACGACTATTTTTGAGTAATTCATCATCAATTTCTAATGCAATGGAAGCATACCATTTACCATTCCTGTAAACAATATCGCAGGTTTTAGGAGTTCCCCATAACCTGGCTTTGCCACGCATTTGAATTTGACCAATCTTGGCTAATTCCAAATAGCCGTTATCACCTGTTGAATGTACTTTCCATCCGGTTCCAGATGGATATGTCCAACCTGAATAATGTCTAATTGATCTGAGTTTAGGATATTTTGCTAAACCCGTAAAAAATCTATTGAATGCAAAGTCAACCCTTTTTAGGGTTGCTTGTAATGCTTGGGAATTGATATGTTTATATTCTGTCCATTGTTCTTTGAATGCGGGTAAACAATTTTGTTGGTCTAAATATTTGATTGATTTACCGAATTTTTGATATTCAGTTTTGCGGTGATAAACAGCAACATTGTACAAGTCTTTGTGTAACTTGCGGTGATAGAGCAGTATTTCATTTATTCTCTTTGTTGGATAAAGTCTAAATGTTGCTCTACGTAATGCCAATGTTTATCACCTCCTTGGTTTTGATGTATTGTTGTTGATTATAACCAAATAAGTGATCTTGGTGTTTGACAAAAACTCAATCACCCTGGGTCCGACTAACCTGTGCTTAGTTTCGGCTCCAGGGCATTTCGTTTTTGTCCCGCTATCCCTCCCCTCACAAGGGTAGGTTTTTAATATTATCTGTGAAGGCTGGACCTGGAAGACAAGGAGGGAAAGTAGACAAGGAAGATTTTATACGCACAATGGTATTTTAACGTGCTGTTTTTGTTACCTAAATTACATATTTTGTAGGTTTTTCCTCCCTTGTCACCTTGTCTGCCTTGTCCCCCAAGTCTTGCCCTCACGACAATAGACATCTCCGGTAATTAAATGTGCGTGGTTTGAAACCCTTGTAGAGACGTTCCGCCGGAACGTCTCTACCATATTTCCGGAGAGGTCTAATGTAAAAAACCTACACCTGTCAGCTATCCCTCCCCGCCCTATAGAGAGACGGGGAATTTCGCGGCTGTAGAGTAAAGTTTGAAATTACACTTTTTTAGGACTTACGCAGGATTGAACTCAAAACCTGATTCTTGCGTAGGGCTAATTCATGAATTACCCCTACTTCCGTTTTCTTTTGTGTAAGTCCTATTTTTGCTACTTTTCCATCAGCTTTAAGCTAAAGCTGGTTGTGGGATAGACATTGCCCGTGCTAACTCGGCCGCTACTTCTGGACGAGAGAATTCAGGTGGGGGTAACTCACCACGACGCAACATTTCCCGGACTTTTGTCCCTGACAGGTGAACCCGTTCCTCTGGTTTGCTGGGACTGGTTTTAGTTGTCGCCATTTGTTTGGTGCGTGTGCAGTAGAAAGCGTGTTCAAACTTCATTGGCACAATGCCCAATTCTTCAGGCGCAAACTCATCAAATATATATTGAGCGTCATAAGTACCGTAGTAGTCACCTACACCAGCATGATCGCGCCCAACTATAAAATGTGTACAGCCGTAATTCTTGCGAACTAAAGCATGGAAAATAGCTTCCCTTGGTCCAGCATAACGCATTGCCGCTGGGTTGATAGCTAAAATTACTCTATCTAAGGGGTAATAATGTTCCATGAGTATTTCATAGCAACGCATCCGTACATCAGCGGCAATATCGTCTTCTTTGGTTGCGCCTACTAATGGGTGTAAAAATAGACCATCTACTGTTTCTAAAGCGCACTTTTGAATATATTCATGGGCGCGGTGGATAGGGTTGCGAGTTTGGAAACCGACGATAGTTTTCCAACCCTTTTCTCTAAACATTTGCCGGGAAGCAGCGGGATCAATTTGGTAGCTGGGAAACTGGGGATGAGAATCACGTTGCAGTAACCAGATATCCCCAGCCAGATTCACAGAACCTTGGTTATATACTACCTGCACTCCAGGGTGTTTGGCTTCATCTGTGCGATAGACATTGATGGCTTCGCGTTTTTTGTCGTAGGTGTATTTTTCGCTCAGTTCCAAAACCCCAATAAACTCGCCTCTGGGGTTATCCAGACGCACTAAACCACCTACTTGGAGAGGGGCTGCAACTTCTTCTGTGACAGATAGTGTAATAGGAATTGACCAGACAACACCGTTAGCCAACCGCATTTCTATCACTACGCGATCATAGTCCGCTTGGTTCATGAAACCAGTCAGCGGACTAAAACCACCAATCGCAATCATTTCTAAATCAGAAACGGCTCGCTCATCAAGTGTCACTCGTGGCAGAAAGTCAGCTTTGGAGAGAAATACTTCTCTTTGTGCTGGTGTAGCAACCCGGTTAATTAGCTCTCCGCCATGGGGGGCGATGGCATCTGGATGGTAACTCAACGTGATTCCTTCCCTAAATTATTGTTGCGAACTATGTATTAAGTTATCAAATTGTTGGTACAAATAGTTAAATTTATGTGAAATTTTTTCCTTTGCCGGTCGGAAAGGGTGTGATTGGGAAAAAATCAAAACTCCTGAACTCCTGTAACTCCTAAACTCCTGTCATCTTCTATTCACAAAACTTTAAATACTGTAATATATCGCACATACTGATTTATAGCTGTTAAATTGGTAAACAGGCTCATAGTAATACAAAAGGAACAAGAATTATGGGTTTGTTCGATAGAATTGCTGGCAGTCGCAAAAAAGCTTCTACTACATTAGGACCTGCGGAAGCATTTGCAGCAATCGCTCTCATTGCGGTTGCATCTGATGGTTATATTACAGACAGCGAAGCGCAAGCACTTAGTACGATTTTAGGCCGGATGCAACTATTTAGAAGTTATCCCGGTGATGTGATGCGGAAGATGTTTGATAAACTCTTGAGCATTATGCAGCGTGAAGGTTTGGATGCTTTGTTTAATGCTGCTACTACTGCTTTACCTCATGATCTCACAGAAACGGCTTTTGCTGTGGCTACAGATATCGTTTTAGCTGATGGGGAAGTGACTGATGAAGAAGAAAAACTCTTGAATGATCTGTGTCGAATTTTGGAAGTTCCCGAAGAAACGGCGATTAAAATTATTGATGTGATGTTGATTAAGAATAAAGGTTAAAAAGTTGATTTAAGGTGTCGTTATGGACACCTTTTAACACTGTTCAATAATTCCCCATTCAACAAGTTTGTCTTTTCATGGCAGTAAATTGCATAAATTGCCATATAATATATAGAAGAGAAGCAATCTTAGATGAAGATTTGGGAGAAAATGATAGTGAATAGTATTAATAAGGTAAAAAATGTCAAATAACGAAAATTTAATATAATTCTTAAAAAGATTCCTAAAATTATAAAAATGGTAGTAAACAAGTATGCTCAGTGGTCATGATGTTGCTAAGTATTTTCTCGCTCAAACCAACGAAGAAGCTGGAGATTTAATGTCTAATCTCAAGCTACAAAAGTTACTTTATTATGCACAAGGTTTTAACTTAGCACTGTATGATGAACCTTTATTTCCTGAATCTATTGAAGCTTGGACTTATGGACCTGTAGTACCTGAAGTTTATCGTGCATATAAAAAATATGATTCCGGTGCTATTCCTATTCCCGAAGATATTGATTTTTCTAAATATGATCAACAAAGTCGGGAATTACTAGATGAAGTTTATTCTGTTTATGGTCAATTTTCTGCTTGGAAATTAGTCAGTTTAATTCTTGAAGAAGAACCTTGGAAAAATGCACGTGAAGGTGATTTAGTAATAACTCATCAAGCCATGAAAAAGTATTTTAAAAATCAGCTTGTAAATGCCGATGAGTAACAAGAAAAGATTTAAGCAACCACCAAAGAATAAAGATAGTAAAATAGGTGTTCCCGATGATAAACTAAGCATACCACCAGAACAACAACCACCAATATTTTCTCTACGTTATTTAGAAGGTGAATATTGTTTAACTAAATGCGATAAAGATGATCAGGCTGCGTTTGCTTTAAAATTGCATAGACTCAGTAAGTTAACTTGGAGTCAAATACACTCGCAAGATAGACATAAACTTGGTTATGAGAAAATTTCTAGAGATGCTATTAAAGCACCAATTCCCAATTTCATTACAGAAGATGTAAATTTTATTGCTTTTCGTTTCTCTGGGATGAAACCAATGGTAGGCTATAGAGATGGTGCTATATTTTATGTTATTTGGTTAGATAGAAATTTTACTCTTTACGATCATAGTTGATTGCTGTTTGCAGATAGTAAATTTTCCATCTAACAATTACACTGTAAAGACTTGTTTTGCTGTTAATTGCAAGTTGGGAAAGATTGAAGAAACAAGTGGATCGTTATTTTGAAATAATCGCTTTTCGTATTCATCTTCCACTAAAGTACAAATAGTAATAGTTGGCTGTTTAGGTTTGCCAATATATTCTCTTCCACCAATACCCAAATAATCTACAATCCAATATTCAGGTATACCTAATAGGGCGTAATCTTCAACTTTGCGGGCGTAGTCGTTTTGCCAATTTGTACTCACGACTTCTGCAATTAGTTTAATTGATTTTCCTGATGTAATTACAGGTTCTTGTTGCCATAATGGTTCATTAATTAGTTGTGTTTGGTCTAACACAATGACATCAGGACGAAAGGCTGTATCTGTTCCTAATAGTTTAATTAAACAGCGATGGGGAATAAAATATGATAAGTCCTGACGATCAATTTCTACATTCAGTTTTCGCCCAATAAATGATGATACTTGCTCATGGGGTCCTGTTGGTTCCATTTCGATTAATTCCCCATCAATGAGTTCATAATTATCGCTGTCACCGTACTGAGTAATAAATTCATTAACTGTGATCAGTTTTAGGGCTGATTGTACCATTATTATTTTTCCTCATGATTAGCTAAATCTTGGGAATTAACTAAAACCTCAGTTCCATGAACCTCTCCCCAACCCCTCTCCGACGCGGAGAGGGGCATTATAACCTCTATATTAGCAACATAAAATTTAGTTTTGAAGCCTCTCCCGTATTAAAAGTTACTCATCTTACCTCCCTTGTAGGGGAGGGTTAGGGAGGGGTGCGGGGAGAGGTTTGGAGAGGGGTCAAATTATTTTCATCGAACTCACGTTAACTAAACTGTTCAATTATTCCCCCACCCAATACCTTTTCCCCTTCATACCAAACCGCTGCTTGTCCTGGGGTAATGCTGAACTGAGGTTCATCAAAAACTAAGCGCACGCGGTCATTTTCTAACGGAATTACTGTCACGGGAACAGGTTGAGAACGATAACGAATTTGCACCTCTGCACGAATGGGGGTTGCTGGTTCAGCGATGGATACCCAATTTACCCGGTTTACTGTACATTCTGAATCAGTTCCTTTGGTGCGATGCCTGCGGCGAGCTTCGCTATCACCTACAATTACTTTATTATTAACTGCATCCAATTCAATCACATACAAAGGTTCAGCCGCAGCAATTCCTAAGCCTTTACGCTGGCCAATAGTGTAATGATGTACACCATCATGTTGTCCCAAAACCTTACCTGTGGTATCCACAATATCACCGGGTTTGGGAGCTAAATATTTATCTAAAAATGCCCGCATAGAACCGTTGCTTTCCACCAAGCATAAATCTTGGCTTTCTGGTTTATCAGCTGTTGTTAAACCGTATTCAGCCGCAATTCGGCGGGTATCTGTTTTATTTAATTCTCCCAAGGGAAAGATAGAAGAACCTAATAAATCTTGAGACAAATCATACAGGAAATATGACTGGTCTTTGTTGCGGTCAACAGCCCGTAATAATTGGTAACGTCCGGTGATGTCATCGTAGCGAATTTGGGCATAATGACCTGTAGCGATCGCATTACTTCCTAATTTTTCCCGCGCATACTCTACCATTGGTCCAAACTTCACCGTCTTGTTGCATTGCGAACAAGGTAACGGCGTAATTCCCACACTGTAACCCGATACTAAATAGTCAACAATATTAGCTTGAAAGACATCGCGAATATCAACAATTTCGTGAGGAATGCCTAATTGTTCGCAAATACTAGCCGCGTCGATCATTCCTTCAGAGCAACATTGCCCCTTGCCTTTCATCAGCCAAAGGGTTAAACCAATTACATCATAGCCCTGATTGTGTAACATAGCGGCGGCTACAGAACTGTCAACGCCACCAGAAAGACCAACGACAACTTTTTTCATAATTCACACTTTTAACAGTGCTTGCTACTGATGATTACTGGGAGATTGTTTTCCAACCTAAACAAAACGCGAGACTGTCCAATTGTAGCATAAGTTCCTGAAAAGCTTTGGTAGTAAGCAACTTTCAATTATGGGGTTTCAGCCATCTCGGTAATTTTCCCTTAGCTGGCTACAATGATGACTAGACGAAAATGTTTGCATCCCCTGTTTAAAAATATGCCTAGTTTCATCACACATCAAATTACCACCCTACCCATACTTTCCTCGCTTGTGGTTGGATATTTGGCGCTGACTTGCCAAGATAGTCTAGCACAGACCAGACTTCCACAGTTGCAACCGGCGGAAGCAGTGGAATTTAACCAAAATAACCAAAACTATCAACCTTCCCAAACTACACAAATTAGTCAATATGGTCAAGACTTTGAAAGATACGTTGTCTATGTTGATAGCGATAACTCCCAAATACTACAACGAGTGCGTCAAATTGAAAGCAGTGCTTATATCCGCCAGTTTAATGGACGTAATATCATCCAGTCAGGTGTTTTTAGCAAACCATATAATGCAGAACAGCGGGTGAGAGAATTAGAGTTAAATGGTATCAGTGGCGCAGGTATTCTTAACTTCTCTAACCAAGAGCAAACATCTTATTATTCTACGGGTAGAGATGATTTTCGCAATGTTAGTCCTAGTGTTCGCCGAGAACAGGCTAAATATTACTATGTTATCATTCCCAGCAGCAGTAAAAATTTACGCTTTCTTAGGCAAGAAATTCAGCAAAAAATAGATGGAAATACTAATGTTTTTATGAGAACTCAGCCACGAGGAGCGCATATAGCAGTAGGTGGTTTTAAAGAGCGTCAAGAAGCAGAACAATGGAATAATTATATCCGAAATTTAGGTTACCGTAACGCCAGGGTTTACTATGGAAAATAATTTAGGTGACAGGGAACAGAGGAATACAAATAAGAACAACTAACAACTGACTAATGACTAAAGAACAAATAATAGTTACATCTGCTCAAATGCGTGACATTGAAGGGCGAATATTTGCAGCGGGAATGCCTGTTGCAGCTTTGATGGAAAAAGTGGCGGGATTGATTAGCGATCGCTTACAGGTTATCATACCAAAAGGGCGATGTGTAGGAATTCTAGTCGGTCCCGGTCACAATGGTGGTGATGCTTTAGTTGTAGCCCGTGAATTGCATTTTCGTGGTTATCAAGTTTGGATTTATCAACCTTTTGCTAAACTCAAAGAATTAACTAATCAACATTTCCAATATGCTCAAAATTTAGGAATTTCTTGTTTTCAAGAACTTGATAAATTACCAAATTGTGATTTTTTGGTTGATGGGTTATTTGGTTTTGGTTTAGAAAGAGAAATCACCGATCCTATTGCTTCCGCAATTAATCATTTTAATGATTGGAACAAACCAATTTTTAGTATTGATTTACCTTCCGGTTTGCACACAGATACAGGAGAGGTTTTAGGTACTGCAATTCGAGCAACTCATACATTTTGTTTAGGTTTGTGGAAACAGGGGTTATTACAAGAACAAGCATTAGAATATATTGGACAAGCTAAATTAATTGATTTTGATATTCCCTTAGCTGATATTCATGCTGTTTTAGGTGAAGTTCCCAAAATCAAACGCATTACTAAAACCACAGTAATTCAAACTTTACCTTTACCCCGTCCCCCAGTTACACATAAATATAAAGCCGGACATTTACTATTAATTTGTGGTTCAGAACGTTATGCAGGAGGAGCAATTTTAACGGGTTTGGGTGCGCGTTCTTCCGGGGTAGGAATGTTATCAATTGCTGTACCTGAATCTATTAAACCTTTGTTGGTTTCCCATTTACCAGAAGCTTTAATTATTGGATGTCCTGAAACAGAAACCGGGGCAATTTCTCAGTTAAAATTACCAGAAAGAACGGATTTAAGTTCATTTACTGCCATTGCTTGTGGACCCGGTTTAACTAAAGATGCAACTCCAATAGTTGAACAGGTAATTAATAGCGAAGTTCCTTTAATTCTCGATGCTGATGCTTTAAATATATTGGCAGAATTAGGAACTATTTCCACTTTACAAAAACGGCAAAATACAACAATTCTCACACCCCACACAGGTGAATTTCATCGTTTATTTCCCGATATTGATTTTCAAGATAGAGTTAAAGCAGTACAAACAGCAGCATCTCAAACGGGGGCTGTAGTGTTGTTAAAAGGAGCAAGAACCGCCATATCTAATCCTCAAGGTGTCGTTTGGATCAATCCTGAAAGTACGCCAGCTTTAGCCCGTGGTGGTAGCGGCGATGTTTTAACTGGGTTAATGGGTGGAATTTTGGCGCAAGTTGTTAATAAACAAGTTAATATTGAAAATGTGGTAGCAACTGCGGCTTGGTGGCATTCTCAAGCAGGTATTTTAGCAGCAAAAGAAAGGACAGAATTAGGTGTTGATGCTTTTACTTTAACACAGTATTTGATGAGGATTTTGTGTGATATGTAGTTTTTTTTAAACATCCAAAAAAAACAGCCCTTAATCATTTATTATGTGATAAGATCCCCGACTTCTTTTGTTTATTATGTCCATAAATGATAAATTTATCTTAGAAGTCGGGGATCTGAGGATGATAAACATCAAAAAAACAGCCCGTTAATCATTTATTATGTAGAAGTAGTGAATAAATACAATACAATTTTCATTAATAATGCGACGGGATTCGATTTTTTATAAATTGTTCAAGCAATTTCCTGGTTTGTTGTTTGAATTAGTAGATGAACCACCACCAGAAGCCGATAGTTATCAATTTGAATCGGTAGAAGTTAAAGAAACAGCTTTCCGAATTGATGGGGTGTTTTTACCTCCAGCTAATGCGATTTCTCAAGTAGTGTTTTTTGCAGAGGTGCAGTTTCAGAAAGATGAAAATTTATATTTTCGCTTCTTTTCCGAATTATCGCTGTTTCTGCATCGCCATACTATTCGTTATGATGATTGGTATGGTGTGATAATTTTTGGTTCGCGTAGTTTAGAACCATCAAATTTAAAGATTCATCGGTCTTTATTAGCAGGTGATCAAATTCGTCGGGTATATTTAGATGAATTGGGGGATGTACAGCAGCAACCGTTGGGGTTAGGTTTGATGTTGCTGACAATTAAGGAAGATACTGAAGCAATAGAAACAGCAAAGTTTTTGTTAGCTGAGGCGCGAAAACAGTCGGAAGCAGCGATAATAGATTTAATCACGACGATTATTGTTTACAAGTTTACTAAACTAAGTCGAAAGGAGATTATAACCATGTTGGGATTAGATTTAGAAGAGCCAAGAGCAATACAGGAAGCGAAAGAAGAAGGTAAAGAAGAAGGTAAAGAAGAAGAAGCTTTATCCATTGCTCTGCGTTTGTTAAATCGGCGGTTGGGTAATATTCCTGATGAGTTATTATCACAGGTGCAGGGGTTATCTTTGGCACAGATTGAAGATTTATGTGATGTGCTTTTAGATTTTACCACTGTGGCAGATTTGGAAGGGTGGTTACAACAGCAATAAGTTACTCTTTTTATCCTATTTGATGTCTGAATATCGCCACACCCAAAAGGTGTGGTTTAGATCAATATTTGATGAAAGTGATCAAAAACTAGGAGGGACATAAATGATAAATCAATCTTTTGTCAATACTCAAACTCTCTATGATCAGGATTTTTATTTATGGACAAAAGCAATCGTTGAGCAGTTGAAAGAACATAGATTTAATGAAATAGATATACCTAATTTAATTGAAGAAATTGAAAGCATGGGTAGAAGTGAAAAACGGGAGTTAAAAAGCCGTTTAATTGTGTTATTGATGCACTTGCTAAAATGGCAATATCAACCTGAAAAACGCAGTGAAAGTTGGCGCAGTAGGATTACTGAACAACGTATTTTTATTGAAGCTTTATTAGAAGATAGTCCTAGTTTGCAACCTTTATTTACAGAAGTATTTGCAGATTGTTATGAAAAAGCTCGTTTGAAAGCATCTGAAGAAACAGGGATTAAGTTGAATTTATTTTCAAAAGAATCTCCTTTTACTTTAGATGAGACTTTGAATGATTATTTTTTAAATAATTATTAGAAAAACAAACTGAGAATCTAAATCAAACTAAATTACTACCTTAGATAGGACTGTCTAAGTCTTATCTAGTCAGGACTTACGCAAAACAGAACGGAAGTAGGGGTAATTCATGAATTACCCCTACGCAAGAATCAGGTTTTGAGTTCAATCTTGCGTAAGTCCTACTAGTAACAGTTCCAATATATAGGAGTTAATAATTATGCTTCCCATTGATAAATGTGTGGTTTGTAATGGTAACTTATTAGAAACTAAAGTTACAGAAATTATCAAAGGTGGTGGTAACACTGCAACCTTACAAGTTAATGCTTTAGTTTGTCAAAATTGTGGAGAACGTTTTTATCATGCAGATACAATCAGAAGATTTGAAAATATTAAACTGAAATTAGAAAGACAAGAAACTCAAGATTTAATTCCCGTTGGTCAATCTTTTGAAGTTGCATGATAAACAAGTTAACATGGAATCTTTAAAGATATAATATTGGTAAGCAACCAGAGGAGGTTAAAAAATATATGACAGCACCTCAACTAGCATTAACCACTAACACCAATCTTTACGACCAAGATTTTTACCTGTGGATAGAAACAACAGCTAAACAATTAAAAGCAGGGAATTTTGCAGAAATTGATTTAGAAAATCTGATTGAAGAAATCGAAAGCATGGGAAGAAGTGAAAAACACGCTCTAGAAAGTAACCTAGTTATTCTCTTAATGCACCTACTCAAATATAAATATCAGCCAGAAAAACTTACTAACAGTTGGAAATCAACTATTAGAGAACACCGACGGAGATTAACAAGAAGTTTTAAAGATAGCCCCAGCTTAAAAGCCTATTTTCAAGAAGTATTTATGGAATGTTATCAAGATGCGAGAAAACTAGCTAGTGATGAAACTGGTTTAGAGTTAGATATTTTTCCTGTGGAATCTCCTTTTAATACCGATGAATGTTTAAATCAAGACTTTTTACCTGATTAATTAAATTCCTAATTCTTATCCTCGTCATTTTCCTGTTAGGAACTCATCACACTTACACCATCTCTAATTAAATGACCATCTTCCATATAAACAATCCGGTCAGCAATATCTAAAATCCGATTATCATGGGTGACAAGTAAAATTGTACAACCATGTTCTTTTGCCAATTTCTGCATCAATTCTACCACATCCCGTCCCGATTGTTTATCAAGTGCGGCGGTGGGTTCATCTGCTAAGATAATTTTCGGATTACTAACTAATGCACGTGCAATAGCCACTCTTTGTTTTTGTCCCCCTGATAAATTATCTGGATAGTAATTTAGTCTTTCTCCTAATCCTACCTCTTCTAACATTTTTTGCGATCGCATCAGCATTTCTTGAGGTGAGATTTTCGGATGTACTTCTAAACCCATTCTCACATTTTGAATTGCTGTTAAACTCCCATGTAGGTTATGTGCTTGGAAAATATAACCGTGATTTCTTCTTGCTTGGGTCAGTTGTTTTGCACTAGCGTTACACAGTTCTTTACCTAATATTTGCAAACTTCCAGACTGAGCAGAACGTAACCCACCAACTAATGTCAATAAGGTGGTTTTACCTGAACCAGATGGACCAGTCATGATGACTATTTCACCTGCGTTAATGGTGATGTTGATGTTAAATAGAACTTGTTTTTTGAGTTGTCCATAACCGAAGTAATGGTCAAGGTTTTGGACATCAATTACTGGTTCGAGAGAGTTAAGAGTTTGCATAATCAATCGATATTTTGAAGTTAATGTAGGTTGGGTTGACGCAAGGAAACCCAACATTTTTATAGTTTGTATTTAACGGTGATGTTGGGTTACGCTGTCGCTTAACCCAACCTACAATTTATTTAAAACATATCTGCGGGATCGGCTGATTGTAGTTTACCAGTGGCTATTGTGCCGGAAATTGTACACATGATAATTGTCAGAATGAAAACAAATAAGGCTCTAGCTAATGTCATATATATGGGTAAATTTGTGGCGTTTCTCGCTAGTTGGTAAATTCCTAAAGGTACTATAAATCCAGGAATGAAACCTAATGCTGCTAAAATGATTGCTTCTTCAAAAATTACTCCTAATAAATATGAGTTATTATATCCCATTGCTTTAAATGTGGCGTATTCTTTAAGATGGGCGTTTACGTCTGTGGACAAAACTTGATAAACAATAATCACACCTACAATAAATCCCATTGATACACCTAATGTAAAAATAAAACCAATTGGGCTTTCTTTTTTCCAATAATCTTCTTCAAATTTTATATATTCTGCATGAGTTAAAACTTTCACATCTTCATTATTTTTAAGGTGCGCTTTTAATGCTGCTGCTACTTTTTCTACTTCATATCCTGGTTTGATATTAATTAAACCAAGATTGATACTTCCTGCTTGTCTTCTAGGAAAGATGCGTAAAAAGTTTTCATCACTAGAAATTATTGTTCCATCAGCACCAAAAGAAGCGCCTAATTTAAATAATCCACTAATATTAATTGTCCGTTTTTCTATTTCTGTGCTGACAGTTTTACCTGCATCTATTTGAGTAAAAACTTGATCATAATCTCCTCTTGCACCACGATCAAAAAGAAAGTTATCAGGTAATTTAATTGTATCTAATTGGGCGTTGATTTCTGGTATATTTAATGCCGGTTGTTCAGGATTAAATGCTATTGCTTGGACTGTGGTTTTGCGTTTGGTTTGCGGATTTTTCCAAGTCACTAAACCGATATACATGGCTTCGGCTGATTTCACACCTGGGACATCAGCCGCTTGAGATAATCTTCTGCGGGAAAAAGTAGACATATTTTGCATATTTCGGCTTTGCGGACTGATCAAAACGATGTCTGCAAGCACAGCACGGTTTAAGGTGGTGTTGCTGTCATACAAGGCATTTTGAAAGCCAAGCTGCATAAAAATTAACACATCTGCAAAAGCAATCCCGGATACAGCAACTAACAACCGACTTTTATGATGATTGAGTTGCAACCATCCCAGCGGTGTGCGTCTTTGCAGTTCTTGAATAAATCCTATCATAGTGAAATCACTGCCTTAACTTGCAAATTAGTAAATTTTGCTGCTTTATCGCTTGAACCTTTATCTAGCTGTACATAAACTTCTACAACTCTAGAATCAATATTTTCACTGGGATCGCTATTAATCACATTTTGCCGCTTGACTTGCCATGCTAACCAATCTACTGTTCCCTGTAATTCTCCTGGTAAGGAATTGCTAGATATTTTTACTTTTTGTTGGGGACGGATTTTACTAATATCACTTTGGTAAACTTCTACTACTGCATACATCTGGTTAGGTTGCCCAATTTCCACTATCCCGTCATTGGATACTATTTCACCTGCACGGGTGTGAATATCAAAGATTACGCCATTTTGTGGTGATTTTACGTAACTTTGATCTAAATTTGCTTTTGCCTGTTGGGCTGCGGCTATACTACGGTTAATTTCAGCTTTAGCTGCTGCTACATCTACAGGACGAACTTCAGCTATTTGGTTTAAGGTAGCTTGGGCTGAAGTGACTTGTTTACTACCAGTAGAGTTAATCCTGTTTAGAGCGGTTTTGGCTTCGCTAACTTGCTTCCTTCCCGTGCTATCAATACGGTTGAGGTTTGCTCTCGCTTCGCTCAATTGTTGGGTGATAGTATCAAAACTCAGCTTTTTACTATCAAATAATGACTGAGAAATTGCACCGTCCTGGTAAAGTTGCTGATATCGTTGCAATTCTACTTGAGCATTTTTGAGTTCGGCTTGCAGTTTATTAATTGTTGCCCGTTGTGCAGTTGTTTCACCTTGCCATTGTGCTTCTAATCTTGCTACTGCTTCTCTTTGTCCGGTAACATCTCCGAGCTTTTGGGCTTTTATTCTGTCAATTTCCGCTTTTTGCGCCTCTATTTCACCTACTTTCGCGCCCGCTTGCACTTTTTCTAAGTTTACCTGAGCAATTTTCACTGCTGCTTGTGCTTCTTGGTAAGCTGCTTGGAGTCGGGGACGGTTATCTAAAATGGCTATAACTTGTCCAGCTTTAACTTTATCCCCTTCTTTGACCAAAAGCTGCTCTACTCGGCTACCTTGACTAGATGTAGGTGCAGAAAGTTTAATGACTTTACCTTTGGGTTCGAGTCTCCCTAATGCCGTCACCGTCTTAATTTGCGGTATGCTAACTTGGGAGGCTTGGGTTATTTTGGCAGTTTTAGATTGCTCTTGTAGAATTCTATACCCTTGTAAGCCTCCAACGCCGACAATTATCGCTGTCCCCAGCATAATTATGGGTCGGGAGTTAGGTTTAAATGCTAGATCACGCATCATAGAGTTTCCCTCTCAGATTGAAGATGCTAACTAAACTAATCAGTTTAGTGATAAGACTAAACTAAACCGTCCATTACAATAAGTCAAGAGCGATCGCTAAAATAATTCATTTGGGTTGCTTATATGCCAAAAAAGAGTAAAAAAATAGAGACAGAGCGATTAGCAGATAAAGTTGATGCTATTCTGGCTGGTGCTATGCAGGAATTTTTAGCACATGGTTACGCTGCGGCGACAATGGATAGAGTGACAGCAGCCGCAGGGGTATCGAAAACAACGGTATACAACTATTTTCAAGATAAGGAAGGATTATTTACTGCGCTGATTGAACGATTAGCACAGAAAAAATATTTGGCAGTTTTTAACCCTGAAGATTCCCAATTTCTGGAAGGTGAACCGGAGGTTGTTCTGCGTCGCTTGGCAAAAAGTATTTTAGATAATACTAATTGTTCACAGGAATTACTGGGTCTTGTCAGGCTGATTATTGCCGAATCTGGACGGTTTCCCTCACTAGCGCAGGTCTTCGTCCGCAATGTAGATAAACCTGCTTTGGAAGTGATCGCCCAATATTTTACAGCCCATCCAGAACTACAATTACCTGATCCAGAGGTAGCTGCACGGATTTTTAAGGGTACATTAATCCATTTCACAATTATTCAGAATATGCTCCATAGTCAAGAGATTTTACCAATGGAGAGCGATCGCTTGATTGATAATCTGGTTAATTTAATGACTAGTAACAAAATAGATATACATGGTGGGCAGTATTCTGGAACAAGGCATAAATCACCCAGACGCAAGCGCACATCTGGGGGTAAATTTCAAGCTGATTATGGTTCTGAGTCTAAAAAGCTGCGCTCTATCCGGCTTACAGATACTGCTTGGGCAAAGTTAGATGAATTAGCACAGAAAAATAATTTAACTCGCAGTGAGATGATTGAAGTATTTGCGCGTCAAGGGTTGGGAGATTGAAAATCGTATATACATGGTGATTAGGCAAATCAACCACATTTGATTGAGTGCAAAGACGCAAATTTGCTCAAATTGTTGTTAATATTAAAAAGGAGAAAATTGTCAAATATAGCAATTACCATTCAAGTGAGGTACAAGCAGTAATAATTAAACACAGATGGACGCAGATAGACGCAGATGATTTTGTACTTCACCAGACTAGGAAACGCTATAGATAAATTAAATTATTAGATTTTAGAGGTTAAATAATTAATTATATGACAGCACCTCAATCAACCTTAACTACTAACTCTAATCTGTACGAACAAGATTTTTACCTGTGGATAGAAACAACTGCTAAACAATTAAAAGCAGGGAAATTTGCAGAGGTTGATTTAGAAAATCTGATAGAAGAAATTGAAAGCATGGGAAGAAGTGAAAAAAGAGCATTAGAAAGTAATTTAGTAGTGCTTTTAATGCACCTCCTCAAATATAAATATCAGCCAGAAAAACGCTCTAAAAGCTGGCTTTCAACTATCTTTGAACATCGCCGAAGATTAAATAAACATTTCCAAGATAGTCCTAAGTAAGTGGGCGTTAAAAAATATAATATAAACCTAACCCCCCAGCCCCCTTCCCTACTAGGGAAGGGGGAGTCAAAGCCTCTCCCCTGGTAGGGGAGAGGTTTGGAGAGAGGTTTTATATTTAATTGTGCCAAGTTACTTAGTTTAAAAAAATATTTTTTAGAAACATTTGCAGAATGTTATCAAGATGCACGTCAACAAGCATCTATAGAAACTGGTTTGAAGTTAGATATTTTTACCTTAGAATCTCCTTTTAATGAAGATGAATGTTTAAATCAAGACTTTTTACCTGATTAATTAAGATCTTTATTCTTATCCCCCCTGTTAATGTGAGTTGGGGGGATATAAAATCAAACTAGGGTGGATCTAAATTAACCCCCAAATTTCCCTTAAATTCTCTGTTCAGTTTGCCAATAACGTACTTTCCCACTACAGCTTCAGAACATTTATCATGCCACCAATTTAAAGATTTATTGTGCATTTCTGCCATGAGTTCCTTATTTTCCAGCAGGTTTTTCAATATCCCTGGTAACTCTTGCCAATCATTGATTTTAATCACTGGCGCACCATCTAAATACCATCGTGAAGGTAAAGCCTCTGTGACGAGGACGCAACCATATTTCATACCTTCAAATAAACGAGTTGTTTCAAAAGATGTGCCTCTAGGAACAACACATATTTTTGTGTCCATCATGATTTCACAATAACTGCGCTCATCTTCACTAGTTCTATTGTGATAACCACCAGTAATTGATAATTCAACTTTAAATTGAGGATGTTTTTGCTGGAACTTATTTAAAGTCGATATCATTAGTTTTCGAGACAAAGCTTTGGGAGTCCCTAACCAGGATTTCAAAGACCATACAGGATATTCTCTATGAATCACACTACCTGAAAAATAAGTATCATAGAGACGAGATTCGATATTTTTGATGGGCAAATTCTTGGAGTTATGATACCCCAAAGGAATATCATAAATGGGAGTAATTTGACCTTTACCTAATGCCAAATTTTTGAATTTATGCCAATGATAATTCACCCAACCTGGTACACCAACAACTAAGATTCTTAAAAACTGAATTAGTGTCAGCAAGTTTAACAACGAAGGATGAAGGAGAGGATTACATCCAAGTATTGAGCGTGTGCCTACACACTTAAATACAGCCCTGACCTTGTGAGCATATTTGGGTATCCGATACCATTCATCTCCGAGTACAAAAACTACAACATTTTGCCCATAAGATGGCAATTCATCAATTTCATTCCAGGTGACATAAAAGACTAAACCACTGATAACCGAACTTTTCTCTATAGCCTGAAATACTTTAGCGAAATAAGTGGTTAAACTGAATTCAAACGGTGGTTTAGTGTCGTATATATCCCAAGCAATTGGTTTTTTATCTTTGCGGATGTAGAGATAATACTGATTAGCAAGAGCGGTAATTACAGTCATCTAAGTTTGGTAAGATGTGTCAGAATTGCTGCGAAAATTTGAAATCACAAACACTAAGTCAGGACTTACGCAAAACAGAACGGAAGTAGGGGTAATTCATGTAGCTTGCTTGCCCGTTGCGGTATTACCCCTACGCAAGAATCAGGTTTTGAGTTCAATCTTGCGTAAGTCCTATAAGTAATAGATCCCTGAGTTATCAAATAAGTCGGGGATCTGGGTGTTACGTTTTCAGTTCATTCTACGCGGTATTTCCTAAAATCGCCTTATCTCAATTTTGCTCTTTTGTATTGCATAAACAGGAAATTTATACCAATTGATAATTGATAATTAATAATTCATAATTATAAAAAGTGAGATTGTATCTGGGTTTCCAGGTTCTCATCTGTTGCGGAATTTTCGATGATTAGTATTATTGGGTAACAAACTAGTGCAGTATGACAATAATAAATATCCAGTGAAAAAAGTTTAAAAAGTTGATAAAGTTTGTTTTCTTATCTTCTGCCTTTTTGCACTAGATACCATGACTTTTACCAACTACCCAATGACGACGGAAAAAGCGAGATAACGCAGACTCTTCTAAAGATAAATAAATTGGTCTACCATGTGGACAGGTGAGAGGGTTGCGCGTGCGTTGCCAATCATCTAGTAATTGCTGCATTTCTGTTAAACTCATAGGTGTACCGTTGCGAATAGCAGTGCGACAAGCAACAGCAACCTGAGCGGTTTGTAAGTCTCCTCCCCAACTCAATTCTAAAAGTGCTTCGGCGCTGTCTTCCCGTGTTTTTAACATTGCAGGAATGGTACGCACAGCCCAAAGTTGTTCCCCAAAAGGTTCAATATCTAAATTAATACGTTCTAATTGGGCTACTTGGGTGGGGGATAATTGATAAAGAATTATGGGAGTTTCCACGGGGACAATTTGCCAATGATCGCATATTTGTTCATACAAAACTCGTTCATGGGCGATGTGTTGTTCTACTAACCACATTCCCCCAGAATGTTCGGCAATAATATAAGTATTGCTGACTTGGGCAACCGCTTTTAAGTAATTATGGGTGTTCGTATCTACATTTTTAGAGTTAAAATTATAACTTCCTTTTTTTTCTGAAACTTTGAGCAAGTTACTAACTCGCGTAGTGTGAACAGATTCTTTGAGATTAGCTTCAGAAATGCGGAGTGCTTGGTTAATAGCTTCGGTAATTTGTTCTTGCCAAGAATTTATTTCATTCAGATAAATTTCTGTTTTGGCAGGGTTACGATTCCAGTTGATTTGGTCTGGAGAAATGGCAAGATGTAAGAAACAAACAGGATAGCGATCGCGGGGTAATGTTTTATGAAATGATGATAAAATCGTTTGTTCTAACTCTGGTGATTTAATCATTCTGCCATTAATCGCTACCTTCACCCAATCAGGACGATGACGGTGACATCTATCTGGTAAACCAATTACTAATGTGATTGTAGATTGAGGATTGGGTATTTCTAACTTGATTTCTTTTAAATCACCTTGTTTGACTTGGGGGAGAATTTGCGGGATTAATTTCCCTACACTCGACGCAGGACAAATAGTGAACCATTCTCGGTCATTTTGCCAAACTTGATAAGTAACATGAGGATGACACAAAGCAATTTGTTGTATTATCCCTTGTACAGTTTTCATTTGCTGTGTAGCGTTAGGTAAACCTTGACGACGTGCAGGATAATTAGCAAATAAATTATCAACTGTAACCACAGTACCAGGTGCGATCGCAGTTACTTCCGTTTCTAAAACTTCCCCATTATCCCCATAAACAACCCGCCATCCTTCATTTATACCCACAGCACGGCTGAAAATTTCCAAATCTGCTAAAGTTGTTAAACTATGCAAGGCTTCACCACGAAATCCTAAACTCTTAATTTTCCACAAATCAGCAGAAGAGTGAATTTTACTAGTAGTATGCGCCGTTGCTGCTTGTTGCAAATCATCGAAATTCATTCCCCAACCATTATCAGCTACACGCACTCGCCACTGCTGCGGCCATAGAGAAACTACAATGCGCGTTGCACCAGCATCCAGGGAATTTTCCACCAATTCCCGTACCACAGAACCAAAACAGTCAATTACTTCTCCAGCCGTAATTAAATATACGACTTCTGTGGGTAAAGGTTGAATAGTAGATGCCATCATGAATAATTAAAAATTACAAATTAAGTAAGTGGGCGTTAAAAATTGTCGTTATGACAAGGGAACAGGGAACAGGGAACAGGGAACGGGGAAGAGGGTTTTGGTGAATTTACTTTTTGTTACATACTTCGGTTTTTTCCCGCCGACTTACTTAATTAAAAATTAAAAATTGTCTGTATGTGCAGAGAATTAGCTTACAATATTTTGACTCATAAATCCCAACCTTTAATGTTCTGAATTTTTTGGTTAATATCTCTAAAGAATTTGAGATTTATTCTAAAGAAAACCGAATTATAGAGTTATTTTTGATAAATTGCTGGTGAGGTTGTAAGCGGAACCAGCTGATGAGTAATTTAGTTGCTGATGTTAATGATTTGAAATCGCGTCTCGAATGGGGTCAACCCGCTTTTACAATTATTGATGTACGCGATCGCCATACCTACAATCATGGTCATATTACTGGGGCAATATCAATCCCCTTAGATGACTTGGCTGACCGTGCTAAATCTAGTTTACATAAAGAACGCCACATCTACATTTATGGTGAACATGATACCCAAGCAGCCTATGCAGCCCAAATCTTACGATCTGCTGGCTTTAATGATGTATTTGCCATTCAAGGTGGTATCACCGCTTGGAAAACCGTTGGTGGCGCTACAGAAGGTGTGTAAACTTAACCCAGAGATATCAATTTGACCGAACAATTCGTAATTCGTAATTAAAACTATCAGCCTCTAACTTCAGTTATAGAAGAGCAAAAAGGCTGATTATCTTTACGAATTACGAATTAAAAATTATACTAACTGCTGCTATAGCAGCAGTCAGGAGTGAGGAGTAAAAGTCCTTTCCTGTATGGCTTTCACCCTAAATTTTGTATCTCATTCAAGCACGTACCCCTCTAATAAATTTACCCTAGCAGGAGCGTAGCCATTAGCTACTGACAGAGCCTGCTAAGTAGGTGGGAAGAGAACAACCGTAGACGCACAGCGCCTTCTCGAAGAGTAGTATGTCAAGAAAAGTAAAATTTCCCAAAACTTCTTCCCTGTTAAGAGTTCCCTTCTCATAACGACAATTTTTAACGCCAACCTACTTATGAGGATAAACTGACATCAAATCAACACATCTGCAAATTGTTAACATACTGCCGCGAGTTAACCAAACTAGTAACAGCAGAAACTAATTCATCTAAATTAATTGGCTTGCATAAATGCTTCTGAAAACCTGCTTTTAATGTATATTCTTGGTCTTCTGCTGAAGCCCATCCAGTCATAGCAATAGCTGGAACCCACTTATCTTTTAATGCCTCCAAATTTCTGACTTTTGGTAGCAATGAACAGCCATCTTCATCTGGTAGAGATATGTCACTGATTAAGATGTCAGGTCTAAAATTAGATATTATTTCTATCGCTTCATGCGCGGAAGCAACAGATATAATTTCTGCACCTTCCAATTCAAATAATAAAGTCAGTATTTGTCTGGTGTCACTGTCATCATCGACAATGAGCAATCGTAAGTTATCAAGATGGATAGATTGGCTACACATGAATTTACCTGCTTTTATTTTTAACAGTTCGATTAATAAGAATAAAGGAATTAAAAAGCATAACTCCCTTTAATCTTCGTTTATTTTATGCAAAACAAATGTTAGTTGTCTGTCCGGTTTCGTACATAGAAGCTGAAAATATTCAATCGGAATAATGTTGAAGTGAATTGTTTAGTAAGCGTGCATATTCATTTCTGATTACTTTATAACACTCACAGGAACTCTCTTCTAAAGCTTCTCGATTGAGGATATTAATATTACCGCGACGGTAATTAATCAATCCGGCTTTACTGAGGGTATACGCTGCCACTGTCACACCAGACCGACGTACACCCAACATATGAGAAATAAATTCTTGAGTAAGAGGGAATTCGTCTGCATTTAGACGGTCAGAAACTGTCAACAACCACCGAGAAAGTCGCTCTTCTAAAGTATGTAGTCGGTTACAAGCTGCGCTTTGTGCAACTTC
Source organism: Anabaena sphaerica FACHB-251 (assembly GCF_014696825.1). Classification (NCBI taxonomy): domain Bacteria; kingdom Bacillati; phylum Cyanobacteriota; class Cyanophyceae; order Nostocales; family Nostocaceae; genus Anabaena; species Anabaena sphaerica. The sequence continues at coordinate 95,088 of NZ_JACJQU010000004.1, forward strand.
AAGGTAGACAGTTTTTACATAGCGTAACAGCAAATCCTGAATCGCTCCTCCACTCTTAAATTCGGTTCTAATTATATCTGCATCGATTCGCAATGAATTATCTGGAATTTGGACAATTGCGTTGAGAGTTGTGATGTTATCTCCCAAAATTACAGGTATACCCACCATACCTTCACTACTCACCAAACCAACTTCTACTGATGAGCCATTTTCCATAACGCAGAGTAAAGAAATAACTGCCTTTTCAGGAAAATAGATGTATTTGATTGATTCTTCTGCTTCGTAAATACTTTGCCCGCTTGAGAGTGAAACAAGTTCTAAATGTGGAGCAATACGCTTAAAAACAGAGTTAGGCAAAGCAGCAATAAGCTTGTTATTTGAATGTAGTAAATTATTATCTAATAACATTAGGATTCTCCTGAATTTAGCTGTCTTTAGAAAAAGCAACCCAAGGCATAAAGAGAGAAAATCCGTATTTAGCCCTAATGTCAAAAGATGTATTCTCTAAAGTGATCTTTTTAACGGAAATCTTTGACACCAATATATTACATAACTCTATTATAGATAATCTAACTAACAACTTTACAATTAGCCAAAAGATAGTTGTAATTAAATAAAAATCTAGCTTTAATATCCAAAAAATTTATTTTCATCGAGTCATTGTAATTAGAGATTCATTTCCATCAGGAATTATGTCTTTTTTAATTTGAAATTCCTGCTTTTGAGGCCAGCCATAAGCACTTTTACTTTTCCGAATTAATCAGGTTTGGGATATGAAAATAATAACATTAGTCACAATTCTACTTATCACTGGTAAAACACCCAAAAACAGTGGATATACTCGCAAAAAAAAACCCCCGCATTCAAGTAGGGGATAATTAAAAGCTGTAACATTCAAATTCAGTCTTTCATAGCCAAAACCTTAGCTAGTTCAGGTTTCAACAACCCACTTAATAAAGAAGCAGGATGTTGTTCATGTGGCCACGCAAAAGCATGGCGAAAAGCTGCATCCTGACAAGCTTGTAACTGTTGGAAACTAATAATGTCGTAAGTCAAGAGATTTTCATACTCAAAGGGTAAGCGGACATTATGTAAACCTGCATTATCAGTACAGATGGCAATATCAACCCCAGCGGCAAAACAGCGGTCAAAAACTAACTTTAGTTGCCGAATATCCTGTAAAGTTCCTGTTTTTAAGTAAGTTGTGGGACAAACTTCTAAACATTGCCCTCTTTCCGCTAAATCTGGCAATAATTCTGGATAAAGTAAAGGAATTTGGATACCGTGACCGATTCGCATTAAATAAGGTAAAAGTTCTGTATAGCAACCATCGGTAGTTTCGTAAAGATGTCCGGTAGTGTTCAAACCTTGAGAACGGGCATAGTTATATAAACTAATCCATTCTTCCATACGTTCAGCATAATAGCGATCGCCCCCTGCCACATCTATCGCACAGACATATTCTCTATTTTGCGCGGCTAAATCCACAATTGCCTTATTCACTTCATAAGGTAAACGGGAGTGCATACAGAGAATTTGGCTAGTAACAATGGGATATTCTGGTAAATGGCTAGATTTTCCGACAATCTCCACAATTTGCGTCATCTTATCAATTCTTTCGTTTTGACTCAGATGTTCAGGAGTTCGCAAATAGGGAGTATACCGCAGTTCTAAATAAGCCAAGTTTTCAAAGATATACGCACCACGCAACAACCGATAAATAAAGTAAGGTAATGTTTCCACTGTTTGCACACTTTCAACTAAAGTATGCAGTTCTAGATACTCATCTAAAGTATTGCGGGGACGGGTGTAAAAGTCTTCAAATTCTGAATATTCAGCAAAACGAGAAATTAAATCTGTAGCATGGCGCTCAAAATACCGCCACAACACACGGGGGACGACGGAACCCCCCAGGTGTCTATGTAACTCAGCGTATAAGGCCATAATGGTAATTTTTATCTAAAAATTTCATCAATTGTAACAAAATTTATAAATAAAACAATCTATATCCTCAGAAAGATTCTTGGCTTTGTACATAAGCGCAAAAGTATCTGGTAGCGTGGCGCAAGCCATATCAGGATTTAAGGATTTACACGATTAACTACATTCCATCTGTCACAATCATTTTAATGAAAGTTGAGTTCTCCTTTTTAATTTCTTAGATTTGTGTCTACTTTCTTCTTCCAAATGAACGATGGCTTTATTCTTCCCTTTTTGGTGTTTTTATAATATATGTCTAACCAAACGTCTAAGTGTCTTAAGCAAAATGCTGAAAGAATTATGCAGAGGTGGGAAGAGCGGGCGCGTGATGAAGTTGGTGCATCAATGCATCAGGACTCTCTGATGCTACAAAATTCGCTACCTCAGTATCTAGAGCAATTGGTGGATGAACTGTCAACGAAGATTGAAAGGACACCAGCCAGAATAAAAACCGATAAACTAGAAAGCACTCGGATTGGTAAACTGCATGGACATGAGCGGGCAGGTTTTGCCGACTACTCGATGACTCAACTCATTTTTGAGTACCACATTCTCCGTCAAGTCATATTTCAGATTCTAGAAGAAGAAGCGACTTTAGAGGTGAGGGAACGAGATATTATTATCGACTCCATTGAGCAAGCGGTTAACGATGCGGCAACTCAATTTTCCCAGACGTTGCGAGATATTCAAGAGTTATTTATGGTGACACTGACTCACGATCTCAGAAACCCACTCCATGTCATAAAAATGGGTACTCACCTGACTCTGCGTCGGCTTGACCAAGGAGACTCCCATGTGAATATCGCGGTGACAATGCTAAAAGCAATCGAGCGTTTGAATTCGATGATCCAAAACCTGCTCGATGCTAGTCGGCTGCGGGCAGGGCAAAGCTTAAAGTTTGAATTTGAAGAATGCAGCTTAGACAGCCTCCTTCTGGAGGTAGTGGAGGATTTGAGCTTTGCTTATGGAGATCGGTTTGTTGTAGTTTCTAATGCTGCTATTAAAAGCAATTGCAGCCGTAAACAGATGCAACGGGTAATTGAAAACTTAGCTATTAACGCCGTGAAGTATGGTGCTGCTAATACGCCAATTACACTCACGCTTGAGCAAATTGGAACGCAGATCAGTCTGATTATTCACAACGAAGGTAATCCAATCTCTTCAGACGCTCAATCAATCTTATTTCAACAATTTCGTCGAACCACCTCTGCTGAGGATCAAACAGGATGGGGATTAGGATTATTTTTAGCAAAGAGTATTATTGAGGCGCATCAGGGGACGATTGAAGTTGAAAGTGCCGAGTACAAGGGGACAAGCTTTATCGTTAAGTTGCCTAAACTTGCGATCCAAAAAAGCTAACGCATTTGTTAGCTTTTGGGCTACTGTTAATTAACCCCTATAATTTGGGCATCTTGTTAATGATTAAAAGCATAGCGATCGCGCCCCTGTTGTTTAGCATCGTATAAAGCTTTATCTGCACAGGCTACCAGTGTATCTGGTTGAACTTCCAGCGTTGGTATGAGTGAAGCAACTCCTAAACTCACAGTGACGATATCCCTGACATTAGAATCTGTATGGGGAACCCCCAGATTATGAATTACTTTTTGAATTCTAGATGCTACCTTAATCGCTCCTACTAAATCCGTATTCGGCAGGAGTATTACAAATTCTTCCCCACCGTAACGCGCCACTAAATCAACAGGACGACTCATATCTTCATGACGAATAAATTTATACACTGCCTGGGCAATATTTAATAAGCAATCATCACCCGCTAGATGACCATAATAATCGTTGTAGCGTTTAAAGGCATCAATATCAAATAAAATTAGAGAAAGTGGCTGCTTTTCGCGTGCTAGACGCTGCCATTCGCTTTTTAGGCGATTATTGAAACAGCGACGATTAGGCACTTGAGTTAAGCCATCTAGATTTGCCAGCAGTTCTAGTTTTTGATTGGCATCTTGCAAAGCTATTTCAGTTTGTTTACGTGCGGTGATGTCACGTATAGTAATAGCAAAACCATCACCTAATTTTACTGCCACAAAGTGATACCAATCAGAATTTCCTGATGGATAGTAAAAATCCCGTTCTAGAGGTTCTCCTGTCTCGACAATTTCCACGAAACTCTCAAAAAGTTCTGGCTCAATATTGGTAAGAAATTTTTTCAGTACCAATTTGCCAATCATCTCTTCCCGGCTACGTTGAAAGACCTTAGCAATCACCGGGTTGACGACTAAACAGCGAAAATCCTCGATATCGCCGGTGGACGGGTCACGGATAGCCTGCATGGCCGCAATACCATCAAGGGAACTATTCAACACACTAGAGAGCAATGCCCTAGATTGATAAAGTACCTCTTGTGTTTCTCTGCGGTAATTAATTTCTTGTTCCAGAAGCCGCTGCTGACGTTGAATGATTAACTGATTTTCCAGACGTGCTACTACTTCTTCTATCTGAAAAGGTTTGGTGATGTAGTCTATACCACCTGAATTAAAGGCAGTTACTTTGTCAAAAACTTCATCTAAAGCACTAATGAAAATAACGGGAATGTTACGGAAATCCTCATCTGCTTTGAGAGCTTGACAAAGTTGATAGCCATCCATCTCTGGCATCTTAATATCTAAGAGGATGACATCTGGTCGCTTCACTTTCACCGTTTTCAGTGCCATGCGCCCACTGGTGACGCTGCGAACAGTGTAGCCGAGTTTGATGAGCAGATCGCTTAGTAATTGTAGGTTTTCTGGAATGTCATCGACTAGGAGAATGTTACCTTTATTTTCTTTTTCTAAATCAAGATTCATTGCTTATCTAAGGATTCGGTTAAATCAACCAACTGTTAAAATTAAAATTGACGGGCAATTTTTATTAAGTAAGGTTTGTATTAAACTATTTTCTGTTTTGGTAATTTCTTCAATTAATTTTATGACAAAGTGGGTATGAGCATCTAGGGCAGCTTTACAGCAGATTCCGCTCTTTTGAGGTACAAACTTAAATCATGAAACTCTTGTGGTATGGGCATCTTGACGGCTAGAAGTGTACCTCATAACACCGGGAAGTGCTGTATATAGCTTATTAGTCCATTCTTGAGGCATATCAGTTAAGTGATCAGATATCAAAGGGATTTCTCCAGTATCATCGCCGTCAGAGGAACTAGTTTAAGCAAAGCAAATATATATTTTACACCCAGATGTATGACAAGTGCATCAAAAATCGTATGTTTTGCAAAATATTTACCCAGAAAATCATCAAATAATGTCAAACCTGTTACCTATCATCACTATGGCTTTGTAAATATTCTGAAAGGGCCTTGGTAATATCTGGTATGGCAATGGGTTTACTAATAAAATCATTCATACCCACCTCTAAACATATTTGTCGATCTTCTTCTAAAACATTAGCAGTTAAAGCAATAATATAAGGTTGAGCTTTGTCAGATTGACGAATTATTTTTGTGGTTGTGATACCATCCATTTCTGGCATCTGCATATCCATTAAAATTACGTCATAAACTTCTTTTTCTAACATTGCTAATACTTCTAAACCATTGTTAGCAATATCGGCATGATAGTTGAGCTTTTTCAGTGTTAAAGTAGCAACTTTTTGATTAACTTTATTATCTTCTGCCAAAAGGATTTTTATTTGAGACTTATTGCTTTGTGCTTCTTGCTGAGAATTTTCGGGAGAATCTTTGGGGAATTTTTCATAATCTAAAACTTCTTTAGTAATAAAAGTAAAATAAAAAGTTGAACCTTGAATTTGTGTTTTTTCTGCATCTAAAACCCAATGCTCAGGAACTGTACCACCAATATTACCTAGACTTTCTACCCAAATTGTACCTCCCATTAAACTAACCAAGCTCTTACTAATGGCTAAACCTAAACCTGTACCGCCATATTTACGACTAATGGAAGCATCAGCTTGAGTGAATGGTTGAAATAGTAGATGCAGGCGATCTCTATCAATACCAATCCCTGTATCTTGAATAGAAATCATTAATTCTAATTGTCTATTTTCCTGTGATTTATTCCTTACAACTGATATATAAATACTGCCATGATTAGTAAATTTAATCGCATTGCCGACTAAATTTAAGAGGATTTGCCGCAGACGAGAACTATCACCTAAAATGTTAATAGGAATATCAGGAGCAATCGAATACTCAAGGTTAACTTCTTTGGTTAGAGCTTGTTTCTTTAGTAAATTGCAGACGGAAGTAATTATATTTTTTAAACATAAAGGAAGTTGCTCTAATTGCAACATTCCTGATTCAAGTCTCGAAAAATCAAGAATATCATTAATAATAACTAAAAGAGTATCGCCACTATCTCGAATAGTTTGGACAATATCTTGTTGTTCTTCAGAAAGATTGGTACTTGAAAGTAACTGAGCCATACCCAACACACCATTCATGGGAGTACGAATTTCGTGGCTCATATTAGCCAGAAACTGACTTTTGGCTTTAGTAGCTGCTTCTGCGGCTTCTTTTGCGGCTGCTAAAGCAATTTCTGTTTGTTTGCGATCAGTGATATCTCTAGCTGCTGCATAAATAAGTTTGTTTTTAGGAGTTGAACGCCATTCTAGATAAATATATGAACCATCTTTTTTTCTATAGCGATTGGTAAAGTTTAAGACATCTTTTCCCTTGTCAAGTGTCTTTATTGCTTCAACAGTGGCTTCAATATCTTCATGATGAACAAAATCGAGAAACCTATGCTCATTTAATTCCTCAATAGAATAGCCAAGAACTACTTCCCATAATGAGCTTAACTTCCGAAAATAACCGTCATAATCCGCAATACAGAGTAAATCTAAACTGGTGTTGAAAAAACTCTCTAATTCTTCAGTTTTACTGAGCAAGTCGTCAGTTAGTTTTTTGCGTTCATGCAGTGCAGCTTGCTGTTCAGTAATATCTTCTGATATCCCTAACAAATATTTAGGATGACCAGATTCATCAAAGATGGGGATTTTTTTAGTATGTAAAATTCGAGTACCTTGATATCTCGTTTGAATAAATTCTTCAGGAATATCTATAACTGTTCTATTTTTCAGAACTTCTCGATCTTTAGCAATAAAAAATTTTGCTTCCTCTGGGGGAAAAAAATCATAGTCATTTTTGCCGATTAATGCTTCTCTAGGATAGCCTAGTAATTCTTCACCGGCTTTGTTAAAACTCACAAATTTCAGATTTTCAACATCTTTCACAAAGACCATGTTGGGAATATTTTCAATAATCGAGTTGAGGAAATTCTGAACTCCCCATGTTTTTAATTCTGATTGTTTGCGATCAGTAATATTTATATAGACGATCACTACACCATAATTTGTTAAAGGAATAGGTGCAGCACTAACACTTAGCCAATGAATACTTCCATCTGCTTGAATAATACCTTTTTCAACATCATCAATAAAACGATTTTCTTTTAATGCTCGGACACTGGCAAATTCTTCTGGTGGCATAGGTGAACCATCAGGACGAATAATTTGCCAAGCGGTTGCATCCTTGAGATGTTCAATATATTCTTGCGGAGAAATACCTAAAATCTTTTCTAAACTGGGATTACCTTCAATTATTTTGCCCTCAGCATCGGTAATCAAAATTCCTACTGGCAAGATTTCAAAGATAGTTTTATATTTTTCTCTTGATTCTTGCAAAGCAATTTCTACTCGTTCAAATGATTGTTTGACTTGCTCAGACATCACATTAAAAGATGTGGATAAAGTCATAATTTCTGTAATTATGTGATTTTCTGATAAAGACTGATTGAATTCTCCTTTTGCTATAGCCTGACTAGCTTGACTGAATTGCAAAATAGGATGAGTAATCCAGCGTGCTGTCAGAATACCTATTCCTGTGGCTGTTAAAAATGTCAGCAGGCATAATAAAATTGTCTGGTTATTATTAGCTTTAATTGCTGCTGTAAAATCAGACTCAGGAACGACAACAACAACTAACCAATCTAAGCCTAAATCATCTTGATAGGGAACCACTTGTACAAACTGACGTTCTCGATTATTACCAATCAAAAAATCTAATTGTAAGGTTTTTTTAATTCCCTCAAAACCGCCCAATTTATTCAACAAATAGCGACTTGTTGCTTGAATTAATATATCTTCACTATCAATTGCCTTAATCTGTTCTAACTGAATTTTGCCATTATACTTTTTTTTCGTGTAAGGTAGTTGATTGGTTGACGTACCAATTAATAAGCCGTTGCGCTCTATGACAAATACTCGTCCTGTTTTTCCAATCTGCAAACCAAGCATAAATTTCCGCAATAGACTGAGATCGGATGCAGCCGAAAAAACACCTAATAATTTACCCGTTTTTGGTTCATAAATGGGATGACTACTATTGAGAGAAAGATCAGAATTATCCGCAAGTTGAAAGATTGGTATTTGCACAGGTTTGCCCGCTTCTGCTGCAACCCGATACCAAGGACGCGATTTTAAATCAAATTGCTCAAGGGTTTCAATTAATCCGATTTTTTTGCCATTTTCATCAACCTGATAAACATAAAGTTGTGAAGATTTGCTAGGATTTGACATTACTAGGCTGGGAGAAGGATGACGATTTGCAACCCTAAAAACACCCTTCTGTGTCCCTACCATAATGTGGCTAACTGTAGGAAACTGTTGCAGTTGAGTATAGAGATACTGCTCTAGTTGAGATGTATTTTCAATTTTTAGATATCCTAAACGAAAATTATCCGCATTAATACGATTAATTAAAACTGGTGTGGCTAAATAGTGATCTAAATACTGGACTACATTATTTGTAGTTTGGGTGCGAATTTCTGCCGTTAGTTGATTAACTGACTCTTGTCCACCACGATATGACAAATAGCCCACAAGCCCAACTGCCCCAACAATTTGCACGACAAAGGGGATAATTAAAACTAATCTTAGAGGTATTTGTCTGAATTTTTTGGATTGATTGGGAAGTTTGTGTAGCCTCTCCTGAGGAGAATCGCTAATCATTGCTTATCCGGGGTTTTGCTAAATAAACCAACTGTTCAAATTCAAATTGATGGGCAATTTTTATTAAGGTTTGTATTAAACGAGTTTCTCTTTTGGTAATTTCTTCAATTAATTTTATAACAAAGTAGGTATGAGCATCTAGGGCAGCTTTATATAGCTTATTAATCCATTTTTGAGACATATCATTTAGGTGAGCAGATATTAAAGGTATTTCTCCGATCACATCGCAGTTAGAGGAATTAGTTAGAGCAAATATATATTTTACACCCAGATGTATAGCAAGTGCATCAAAAATCGTATGTTCTGCAAAAGGTTTAAGTAGAAAAGTGCAAAAAACCAAAGTATGTAAAGAAAAGTAAATTATAACGCTTTTTGCCCACGGACGTAGAAAAGATAACCAACTAACCGATGTGATCGCTAATCATTGCTTATCAAGGTTTCGGCTAAGTCAACCAACTGCTCAAATTCAAATTGACGTACAAGTTTTGTTAAAGATTGAATCAAACGAGTTTCTGTTTCTGGAATTTCTCTTACCAGTTCCAAGACTAAGTTAGTATTAGCCTCAAGAGCAGCCTCGTATAATTGAGTAATCCATTCTCCAGACATACAGGTTAAATTTTCCGATGTCAAGGGGCTTTCCGCTACATTATCCCAGGTGACTGCTTGTGTTTCTGCAAAGATATATTTTACACCTAAATGTTTAGCAAGTGCATCAAAAATCGTATGTTCTGCAAAAGGTTTACGCAGAAAATCATCACAACCGGCAGAAAGCACTATGGCTTTTTCCTCTTCTAAAACACTTGCTGTTAAGGCAATCACAGCAGTAGCATTACCTTTTGTAGTAGATTTAATATGTTTTGTGGCATCATAACCATCCATCACAGGCATCCGCATATCCATCCAAATTAAATGTGGTTCCCACTCATCCCAAATAGCGATCGCTTCTTGGCCATTACCAGCTTCTTTCATTTCAAAACCCAACGGTTCTAAAAGCTTAATTAATAATTGACGATTAATAGGTTTATCATCTACTGCTAATATTTTATATGTAGGTTGACCAGGAACTAGTCCCAGCACCCTTGGACGCTCTTCCACATTATTGCTGTTTGTTGCTTGACCTAATTTTGCCTGAATATAAAATTGAAAAGTTGTCCCTTTTCCTAACTCACTTTCTACGGAAATATCACCTCCCATCAATTGTACAAATTTGCGACTGATAGCTAAACCTAAACCTGTTCCCTCTTGCATTTCTCTTCCCGCTTCCGCTTGGGTAAAAGCATCAAACAGTTTAGGTAGTTCTGCTGGGGCAATTCCTACCCCAGTATCACGCACCCGAAAATGGAGATTAAAAACATCTATTGTTTCTTGTTCTCCTGGAAAGACATAAACAGTAATTTGACCCACAGAGGTGAATTTAATGGAATTGCTGAGTAAATTTATTAAGACCTGACGCAGTTTTACCCCATCAGTGCAGATATAATGGGGGAGATTTTCATGCCGCTCAAATATCAATTCTAATCCTGCCTGGGTAGCCCGCAGATGCAGCATATCTTCTAAATCATCAAGTAAGCGATAGAGGTCAAAGTCTTGTGGATTTAGGGTTGTTTTGCCGGCTTCAATTTTGGATAGATCAAGAACATGATTAATTAGAGTTAATAAATAGTCACCGCTACGATAAATAATACCTGCATTTTCATACTGGTCTGCGGGAAGATTGTTAGCACGTAACATCAATTGCGAAAAACCGATTACAGCATTGAGGGGCGATCGCAACTCATGACTCATATTGGCAATAAACGCACTTTTGGCCTGGTTCGCTGCTTCGGCTTTGGTAGCTAGTTCCTGTGCTTTAGCTTCACTTTCTTGTAAATCTCTAGTGCGTTCAAAAACGCGGTGTTCTAATTCTGTATTAGCTGTTTTGAGATTTAACCTATATTGGTGGTTTTCTGTGACAATAGCTAACATCACCATCGTAGTCACAGATATTACGCCCATAAACAGTTGTAATAATAAAATTGAATGATTCTTCAAAGCTGCATCGTAAAAAACTCCTAATCCATAACTCGTAGCAGCAGAAGCTACTATAGATATAATTACCACTAATAAAGTAGTGACTTTGCTACTAAAACGAAAAGCAGACCAAAACAAAGGCAGTAATAGTAAATACTCTAATGGTTGTGGTTGAATAAAAGTTAAATAGCTAACTATAGATAAAATAACTACTGTAACTAACATTTCCTCGGTTAGCCAAGATTTAGCTGCAACATCAGGTCTCTTTTTAGCCAAAATTAAAATAGGTGGAGCAAATACTAAAATTCCTATAGAATCACCAACCCACCAGCCCAAGGCAATTTCTAAATATTTATTCCAAGGTTCATAACCACCTAAACAAACTGTAATTGCACCTAACAATGATTGAAAAATAGTGCCAGTGAACAAACTACAAAGCGAGAAAACGACTACGTTTCTAACTTGATTAAAAGGATAATTGGTTCGAGTTAATCGCAGTATGAGTGTTACAGAAATTAGTGAGCCAATAGTAGTACCAATACCTCCAATCAAAGCTAAAATTATATTTTTAATGCCGATGGAATTAGCTAACATTGCTCCTAAGAATACCCCAAACCAACGCGATCGCCCCCAAAGCAACAAAAAGCCCACAGCAAAACCCGTACCTGGCCAAACAGGAGTACCAAAAGCCGGCACAGACATTTTTTTCAAAACCAGCCAAGAGACGATATAGTAACTCATGGCAATAATTAAGACATCAAACCACCAACGAGGGTTTTTGTAGTCGATACCGAAACGTTGAAAAATCTTCATAGACAAAAAAATAGGCAATAGTCAAATATTACCAGTCCCCAGTCCCCAGTCCCTAGTCCCTGATCCCCAATTTCTTGACAAAAGCTAAAAAATCTGTTAATAATTGATATTTGTGGAAACTTTACCCTTTAATATAATCTCTTGGCTAACGTCATTGTCATAGGTGCCCAGTGGGGCGATGAAGGAAAAGGTAAAATAACTGACTTACTCAGCCGCTCCGCAGATGTCGTGGTACGTTACCAGGGGGGAGTTAACGCTGGACATACAATAGTAGTCCAAGGTCAGACATTTAAACTGCACTTAATTCCCTCTGGTATATTGTATCCGGATACTGAGTGTATTATCGGCTGTGGGACAGTCATTGATCCACAGGTTTTGATAAAAGAACTCGACCAACTTGAAGAATTAAATATTTCTACCGCTAATCTAGTGATATCAGAGACGGCTCACGTCACCATGCCTTACCATCGGTTAATCGATAAGGCATCAGAAGAACGTCGGGGAAGTCATAAAATTGGTACCACTGGTAGAGGTATTGGTCCTACCTACGCGGATAAATCAGAACGGATAGGCATCAGGATGTTAGACTTGATGGACCCGGATGGATTGCGTGAGCAGTTGGAATGGACGATAAATTATAAAAACACAATTTTAGAAAAGTTGTATGATGTTCCTCCCCTTGACCCCCAAGCGGTGATTGAGGAGTATCTAGGCTATGCAGAACGATTACGTCCTTTTGTGATAGACACATCATTTAAAATATATGATGCGGTGCAAAAACGACGTAACATTTTGTTTGAAGGCGCACAAGGGACTCTGCTGGATTTAGATCATGGGACTTATCCTTATGTCACCTCTTCTAATCCTGTAGCTGGGGGTGCTTGCGTGGGTAGCGGTCTTGGTCCGACAATGATAGATCGGGTGATCGGGGTATCCAAAGCATACACCACCAGAGTAGGTGAAGGACCGTTCCCCACAGAACTGGATGGGGAAATTGGCGAATTGTTAGGCGATCGCGGTGCGGAATTTGGGACAACTACAGGCAGAAAGCGCCGTTGTGGTTGGTTTGATGCGGTAATTGGTCGTTATGCAGTCCGTATTAACGGTATGGATTGTATGGCACTTACCAAACTCGATGTCCTAGATGAGTTAGAAGAAATCAAAGTTTGTGTGGCTTACGAAATTGATGGCCAACGCTGCGAAAACTTCCCCACTAGCGCCCGTCAGTTTGCCCGTTGTCGCCCCATCTATAAAACTTTACCAGGATGGCAGGTATCAACCACTGAGTGCCGTCGTTTGGAAGACTTGCCAAAGCAAGCACTGGAGTATCTAAAATTCTTAGCAGAATTAATGGAAGTCCCGATTGCGATCGTCTCCTTGGGAGCAAGTCGTGATCAAACTATCATTGTCGAAGACCCGATTCACGGGCCAAAACGCGCTCTTTTGCAACCAGACGGTAAACAAGTTGCTGTTTAGTCATTGGTCATTAGTCATTAGTCATTAGTCATTAGCAACTAACAACTGATAACTGACAACTAACAACTGACAACAAACAACTAACAACTAACACATTAAAAGTAGTATGGCTATTACAGTAGAATCTCAAAAACGTCCAGAAGGTAGCAAGCCCAAGGCTTTGCGCCGTTCTGGTTTAATCCCCGCTAATTTGTACGGCCACAACGGCACTGAATCCATTTCTTTGGTAGTTGATGCGAAAACCGTGGAACGCTTGCTCAAACAAGCTGCTCCCAATAAGACTGAAATTGAACTCAATATTCCTGAACTTCAGTGGACTGGTAAAACCGTCCTCCGCGAAGTTCAGATTCACCCAGCCAAGGGTACACCTTACCATCTGAGTTTTTTTGTTGCTAAAGCCTAAAAGATGGTGTGCATTTTATCGTGAATAGCACTTAAATTTTGTCATAATTGCTGATTAAACCAGGGTTGAACCCCTGGTTTTTTTGTTAAGCTATCAGGGTTAATATTTTCTAAAACTATCTCCGCCGATACTTGTATGGGTTTACCTGTGCTTATCTGCGGCTAAAAATCCCACATTTAACATCCAATACTAGTATAAATCTGATGACAGAAGCAAATCTTCCAGCTTTAATTGAACAAATGTTACAGCCAGGATTTTATCCCCATGCGGTGACAGAACCAATTCAACTAATTCAAACTCATGTTTCTTATGTGTTGCTAACTGGAGATTATGTTTATAAGCTGAAAAAACCTGTGAATTTTGGCTTTTTAGACTACTCCACCTTAGACAAGCGGTTACATTTTTGTCAGGAAGAGTTACGTTTAAATCAGCGGGGCGCAGGTGAATTGTATTTGCAAGTTTTACCTATAACTTTGACAGGGGAACAATACCATTTAGAGGGAACGGGAGAGATTGTAGAATATGCACTAAAAATGCGCCAGTTTCCCCAAGAGTCCCTATTTAGTGAACTTTTTGCCCAGAGTAAGTTAAATGAAATGCACTTGCAAGAATTGGGACGGGTGGTAGCTGATTATCATGCCAAAGCCCAGACGAATGATTACATTCGCAGTTTTGGGGAAGTCTCACAAGTGCGGTTGGCTATTGATGAGAATTATGAACAAACTTTAAAGTATATTGGTGGACCTCAAACACAGCAACAATTTACGGAAACAAAAGAATATACAGATAAATTTTTTGCTAATCGTCCAGAATTATTTACTAGCAGAATTGCCAATAACTACATCCGTGAATGTCACGGCGACTTACACCTGCGAAATATTGCTCTTTGGCATGATAAAATCATGCTGTTTGACTGCATTGAGTTTAATGAGCCGTTTCGCTTCGTTGATGTCATGTATGATGTGGCGTTTACGGTGATGGATATCGAAGCACGCGGTAGAAAAGATTTAGGTAATGCCTTTTTAAATGCTTATGTTGAGCAAACTGGAGATTGGGAAGGTTTGCAGGTGTTACCTTTGTATTTAAGCCGTCAAGCTTATGTGCGGGCAAAGGTGACTTCCTTTTTATTAGATGATCCTAGTGTACCCCCAGAGGTAAAAGAAGAAGCCGCAAAAACGGCATCTGCATATTATCACCAAGCTTGGGAGTATACTAAAGCCAAGCAAGGACAAGTAATTTTGATGTCAGGTTTATCAGGTTCTGGCAAAAGTACCACAGCTAGGTATTTAGCGCGTCAACTCGGAGCAGTTCACTTGCGCTCAGATGCGGTGCGGAAGCATTTGGCTGGCATTCCTCTGTTAGAACGTGGTGGAGATGAAATATATACACCTGAGATGACTCAAAAGACTTATGATAGGTTATTAACACTGGGAATTACACTGGCTAATCAAGGTTGGCGTGTGATTTTAGATGCTAAATATGACCGCCAGCATTTACGCCAAGAAGCGATAGCTGCACTGACTAAAGGTAGCGATCAAGCTACTGCTCAGGCAACTCAACATCAATTACAGATTATCCACTGCACTGCACCATTAGAAGTATTGCAAGAGCGTTTAGTCAACCGTACTGGTGATATTGCTGATGCTACCGCCGATTTATTAGTGTCCCAACTCAACCAAGCTGAACCGTTCACAGACAAAGAACAACCTTACATTAAAATATTGGATACTACTCAACCACTGGAGGCACAATTACAAGAATTGATTTAAGGCAGAAGGCAGGAGTCACGAAAAAGAATTAATTTTTCTCTCTATAACTCTCAATTCCCTCTGGACTCTCACCTGTCACCTGTCACCTATTCCTTAATTTTGAATTCCTAACATTATGGCTTCTAACAAGAATATCCTCAGCGAAATATTATCTTCTTCGCCAAACTTTTTTTCTCAACTGGTATTTGGGTTTCTGTTAACTATTATTTTCGGTTATACGGGAGCTTCATTAATACTAAGTTTGTTCTTGGGTATTATGGGTGGTGTTGCTTTAGGTTGGTTTACAACAGTCAACGAAAATAACCCCCCAATACCAGATGTAGCTTCTAATGATGGTATTGATGCAGCACTGAAATACTGGTTATTTTTCATGTTCAGTTTCCTGTTTCTCGGTTATTCAGCACCAATAAGTATTTTATTTGGAGGAATATCAGCTTTAGGTGGAGGTTGGATTATTGCTTGGTGGAGAAGTAAGGAAGAAACTAGAACTCAGCTATCAGATGAAATTATAGAAAAAACAGATATTGCCGAACCTAATGAAAGAAGCAGCAAAAGGCAAAAAAGAATACCTACCCGTCGCTATCGTCGCGCTTCTGGAAGTTTCAATTTTCGCTTTTGGCAAAGATAAGATTGGGAATTGGGGACTGGGGCAGGGGGCAGGGGAAAATTATTTGTATTTTCCCAATCACCAATTATGAATTATGAATTATGTTTCTATATCTTTCTAAATTACTGCCTCTGTTTTTTTACCCTTTGGGATTAGCTAGTATTAGTTTAATCGTGGCTTTGGTAACTTTGTGGAAACGTCCAAAAATTGCGGCTATATGTATTTCTCTGTCTTTAACTTTATTGCTGGTTTGTAGTAATGCTTGGGTGGCTAAGAATCTGGTGCGATCGCTAGAATGGCAAAATATCCCTGCTACGGAAATACCAAAAGCTGAGGCTATTGTGGTTTTAGGTGGTGCGACTAAATCAGGTATTTGGCCTCGTCCGACTGTGGATTTAAGTGAATCGGGCGATCGCGTTATTTATGCTGCTCAACTCTATCGGCAAAAAAAAGCGCCTATAATCATTTTAAGTGGTGGCCGCATCGATTGGCGTGGTGGTGGTTCTCCAGAATCAGCAGATATGGCTACTATCCTCACATCTATTGGTATTCCTTCAGAGGCGATTATTCAAGAACCAGATTCTTTAAATACCTACCAAAATGCTGTAAATGTGAAGAAAATTCTGGAATCTCGCGGAATTAAAAAGGTATTATTAGTAACTTCTGCAATGCACACACCGCGATCGCTGAAAATTTTTCAACGTCAAGGTATTGATGTCACTCCTGCACCAACCGACTTTCTGGTTAGCCAAGGTGAACTGCAAGAACTAGTCAGCACGCCCAAAGCCGCTATACTGAATTTATTACCTGATACTGATAACTTGAACCAATTTACTACTGCTTTAAAAGAATATATTGGCAGTTTTATTTATAGCTTACGAGGTTGGTTATAAAAATTCAAAATTCACAATATTGCCTCCGGCAGGCTACGCCAGCAAAATTCAAAAACTTCTGACTATTACCAATTACCAATTACCAATTACTCATGAAAGAACTACCATATATTGTCCCATCATCTCAGCCGGAAGTTGAGGAAGTGTTTGCAGTTCACCAAACAACTATAGAGTTTTACCAAGAAGTTCAGACCCGTTCTGAATTTCAAACTTATTGCGATTGGTATTACAAAACCGCTGCCGAAAACCGTAGAGAATTAGAAAAAATGCGCGGCGAACTGAATATTATGGGGTGGTTTTTTCGCCGCTAAAAGAATACAGTAGTGAGTTATCAGTTATCTGTGACTTATGCCTTCTGACTCCTGACTCCTGACTCCTATTTAAATAACTTCTAATTCATTCTCACGTAAATGAGCTTTAAATTTTTTGCTAAACTGGACTAAAATCGGCAGGTTGGCACTTACGGGTCTACCTTGCCATTGGGTGACAATAGCAGAAATTTCGCCTTCTGTACCTTTGAGATCAAAAGGCTGATTGCGATTTTCAGGATGATGATAAACTACTACCGACTCTTTTACACGGACGCGATCGCCAATATTCATATTATTATTATTTATACCTGAGTTGTGCTTGTTTACTGAGGTTTCCTCGCTTGGTTGATTTTACCATATCTCTACAGTCGAGAAATATAGCTTATTCGCGCTTTGGGCAGAATTGCTGTAATTGTTGAGGAAGTTGCCGACAAACCTGCCCAAAAGATTGGGGCTGAAGTTGCCACCAAGCAAATAGACCCAGACTTGTACCCCCTACCAGCAAAGCTAAAAACCCTCCCAGTATAACTACCAGCTTACCGCGATTTGCTTCTTTAACTACAGTAGGGGCTGATTCCTCTGCTTGATCCAAATCCAATAAAGCTAGAGAACTATCTGCTAAGGAATCAACTGTTGCTGCTTGTAGTTCTGAAGTTTCTGCCTCTGGTGCTGTTATTGCTAGTTCGTCTTCTGGTTGAATAGGTTCTAATTCTAATACTAGTGGTGCAGCTTTAACAGGCACTAAATAGGCTTGGGAAATGTGGCAAACAGTGAGAACAACAGATGTGTTATCTTGACCGTTTTTTTCATTTGCCAATTTAACCCAGTTACGTGCAGCATCTTCCACAGCAAGTTTACCTGTTAATAGGGGAATTGCATAATCCTGCCAAGATTTTTCCACCCAATCATGATCACTTAAACCATCGGAACAAAGTAATAAAATCCCGTCTTCTTCCAAAATAAAGCGTTTGATGGAAAATTGCAGAGATTCGGCTTCTTTTGTCCCTAATGCTTGCGTAAGGGCATGAGCATTAGGTGTTGTATTTGCTTGACGATACAAACTTTGTCCAAAACAGACTTCCCTAGTTGCCATATCATCATCTATGGTTAGTAGTTGGCAATAGTGGGGAGTGATCCAGTAAGCACGACTATCACCAACATTAGCTAAATAAAGTTCATGGGCGTTTTCCGACTCCCATCCTGTGTTTGTAACTATGCGTTGCGGTAATTGTATGGCCATGACTAAAGTGGTGGCCATGCGTTCTCTACCTTGGCGCTGTTGTTCGTCATTACGAGACCAAATCATATTATTCACTACACGCAAACTAGCTTCTAGCTGTTGCTGCAACAAGTCCGGAGGGACAATTTCTGTTTGTTCTGCTACATCTTGTAACCAAGCACGGATTTGTAATTTCAAAGACTGGACTGCTAATTGACTGGCTACTTCTCCACCTTCATGGCCACCAATGCCATCACAAACTATTGATAAGTGTTGGTTTAAATAGTTATCTAAGTCACTAGAGTTACTGGGGTAGCAGGTATCTTCATTGTGTCTCATCACAGGACCTGTATCTGTGAACCCTGCAACTTTCAACATTAAGGGCATTTCTGCTGCTGATGCCAGTAATAATTGATTGAGTTGATTGGTAATTGTGGCCAAATCTTGATCACCCTGGCACATCTGCTGGATGATGCAACTTAACCCTTCGGCTATTTCTGCTTTTGCTACTAGTACCCATGACTGCCAAGACTCACCCAAGTCCTGTAAGGTTAGCTTTTCTGTTGTTTGATGCAGTTCTAACAGCTTTACACACCAACCTTGAATCAATAAATTATCTGGTGATACCAAGCTTGCGGCTACTCCCAATTCTGATAATGGTTTCCACAATTGGAGAATTTGCCATAGCCAGTACAATTGCCTAACGGCCTTTGCTTGTTCCCAAACTTCGGTAATTCTGGGGTAGAGATTCCCTTTACCATCTATGGGGGCATTTTCTAATAAGAGAATATCATTTGTGTCTGCGTTTAAAGAACTCGTGAATCCGTAGGGCTGGGGGATGTGCAACCTTTCTGGATATAGTTTTAGGTAAGGAATAACTGCTGGTGGCAATTCTGACACCATGTCTGGTGGTAGTCCTGGTTGAGTATCCAGGCAAATTTGCTGTGTAATTACCTCATATCTGTCTGCAATTTTTGTTTCTGGGGGTATTGTCGCTGCTACTGTGCCAGTTGCCCAAAGATAGCGGTAAAGTATGGGTGTTTGACAAGTTTGACAAAGGCGATCGCCTATATTATTAATGGGTTGATCACAGTCTGGATTTGGGCAATGAATGATCCGCTCTTTAGAAATCATAAATGTATAAATTATAAAAGTGAATTTCAATTAACTTTAGATGTCAAGAACTGGAAGTTTAGAATAAACTGTGTGTAAGTAAGTGGGCGTTAAAAATTGTCGTTATGACAAGGGAACAGGGAACAGGGAACAGGGAACGGGGAACGGGGAAGAGGGTTTTGGTGAATTTACTTTTTGTTACATACTACTCTTCGAGAAGCCGCTACGCGTCTACGGTTTTTTCCCGCCGACTTACTTGTATCTCCGGTTAGACGTTGTTACTTAATTTAATCAAAAATTGCTTGTGAGAAATTCCAAGCCTTGATTTCCGTAAATAGTGATTGTCTAGATGTAGTTAATCACAAAATAATATTGGGATAAATTAAATGTAGTGTCTAGGATGGCGCTATGCAAATTTTTACCTTAGTTTGGCTAGTAGCAGGTATAGTTCTGTGTTTAATGGAACTTTTGTTACCAACTGCTTTTGTACAGTTCATGATGGGAATTAGTGCCTTTGTGGTGGCGCTAATGTCTTACTTGGGTTTGGGAAGTTTATGGCTGCAAGTTGTGATCTGGCTGTTGCTTTCCAGTCTGCTAGTTGTGTTTTCCCGTAGGTTTTTACAACCACCAACACGTAAGTCTAAAATCACTGATGCGGTGATCGGGGAAACTTTAACAGAAATTTTACCAGGACAGGTGGGAAGGGTACTATATGAGGGAAATTCTTGGCGCGCTAGATGTGATGATCACAAAATCAGTTTAGCACCAGGGCAAACAGTTTATGTAGTTAGCAGAGAAGGTACAACGTTAATTGTCATGCCGGAAAACGTTTTGCATTCGTAGTTGTGAATTTACTTACTACTGAGGAGATGCTTACAAATGTATCAGTTTTTATTGTTGCTTGCTTTAACTCTTGGTGGTGGTACTGCTGTACTGAAATCAATAAGAGTGATTAATCAGGGTGATGAAGCTTTGGTAGAAAGTTTAGGTAGTTATAAGAAGAAACTTGGCCCAGGCTTGAATATGATTAATCCTTTTTTCGATAACATTGTTTACAAACAAACTATCAGAGAAAAGGTTTTAGATATTCCTCCACAGCAATGTATTACTCGTGACAATGTTTCTATCACTGTTGATGCGGTCGTGTATTGGCGGATAGTTGATTTGGAGAAGGCTTACTATAAGGTAGAAAATCTCCAATCGGCAATGGTCAACTTGGTTTTAACGCAAATTCGCTCAGAAATGGGACAATTGGAGTTAGATCAAACTTTTACCGCCCGCACCCAAATTAATGAAATTCTCTTACAAGAATTAGATATTTCTACTGACCCTTGGGGTGTTAAAGTTACACGAGTCGAATTGAGAGATATTATCCCCTCTAAGGCAGTGCAAGAATCTATGGAATTGCAAATGTCGGCGGAGAGGCGAAAACGGGCATCAATTCTCACATCTGAGGGGGATAGAGAATCTGCGGTTAATAGTGCTAGAGGTAAGGCTGATGCTCAACTTTTGGATGCAGAAGCTCGACAAAAATCCGTGATTTTACAGGCAGAGGCGGAACAAAAGGCGATTATTTTGAGAGCGCAAGCGGAAAGACAACAACAAGTTTTGAAGGCACAGGCGATCGCTGAATCAGCTGAAATTCTGGCTCAAAAAATGAAAGCTAACCCGGAAGCGCAGAAAGCGGTGGAAGTGCTATTGGCTTTGGGTTATTTAGATATGGGTTCAATAATTGGTAAAAGCGATAGTAGCAAGGTGATGTTTATGGACCCCCGCACTATCCCCGCTACTTTAGAGGGTATACGTTCTATTGTCTCTGATGTACCAACAAATTCCAATCCCATATTTGATCAAGGTGGCAGGGTGTAGGGTATAGCGAAAGAATTACCTGTTCCCTGTTCCCTGTTCCCTGTTCCCTGTTTCCTGACAGTTGTTACACAGTCCAAAAAATTCTAGGGTGTGGTAAAAGACTTTAAACTTATGGCTGGCTTTTAACTCGTTTTCTAGTTCATGGACTGGACATTGATGGATGGGGATGGAAAGACCGCATTGTAAACAGGTGAGGTGGTGTTTATCTTGTTGGGTTAAACTATAGAGGGCTTCACCGTTAGCCAGAGTTCTTACCTGTACTTTCCCTTCGAGTTTGAGGGCTTCTAGTGAACGGTAAACTGTGGCTAAACCCATGCTTTGACTACAGTTACGTAGTTCTATGTATATATCTTGTGCAGAAATTCCTTGTTTAATGTTTTTTAACAGGTTCAAAATCCGGTCTTGACTGCGGGTACGTATAGCTCTCATAACAATTTTGGATTTTAGATTTGGATCTGAGAATAATAAAAATTTTGTATCATATAAGACTATATTAAATTAGCATATGTGATGACAGCTTTTTGATTGGCTAACTGATAGATTAACTCTAACGACTGTGTGATCTTATTTTCACTCAGTTGGAACAGAAAGTTATAGTATAGCGATCGCAGCTTTCAGCAAAAGCCTAATGCAAAGGAAGTATCTAGCTAAAATTTTCGTTACTCTTCGTCCTTCAGTCTTAGACCCCGCTGGTGTGGCTGTACAATCTAGCCTTAAGCAACTCGGATACGATAACGTTGAACAGGTGCGTATTGGCAAGTACATGGAAGTCACGATCATCTCACCAGATGAGCCAAAAGCACGTAAAGACTTGAATGAAATGTGTGAACAAATGTTAGCAAATCCGGTGATAGAAAACTATCGCTTTGATTTGATTGAGGTGGAATCTCAAACGGGAGTGTTCTAGGTAATGGGGACTGGGGACTGGGGACTGGGGACTGGGGACTGGGGACTGGGGACTGGTAATATTTGATTATTCCCTATTCCCTGTTACCTGTTCCCTATTCCCTGACTAATGACTAATGACTAATGACTAATGACTAATGACTAAATTATGAAATTCGGTGTTTTAGTTTTTCCAGGGTCTAATTGCGATCGCGATGCTGCTTATGTTACTAGAGACTTGCTAGGACAACCAACGCGCATGGTTTGGCATCAAGATACTGATATTAGTGATATAGATGTAATTATTGTCCCTGGTGGCTTTAGTTACGGAGATTATTTGCGTTGTGGGGCGATCGCTCGTTTCTCTCCTGTGATGCAGCAAGTAATTGATCATGCAAATAAAGGCAAGTTTGTCATCGGTATTTGCAACGGGTTTCAGGTATTAACTGAAGCTGGTTTGCTACCGGGGGTATTAACGAGAAATCGAGATTTGCATTTTATTTGCGATCGCTCTCCTTTGAAAGTTGAGCGGAATAATTTACCTTGGACTCAAGGTTATACTGAGGGTGAAGTTATCACTTTACCGATTGCTCACGGAGAAGGGCGATTTTACGCTGATAAAGAGACTTTAGCAAAAATTGAAGATAACGGGCAAGTTCTATTTCGTTATCACGGGGAAAACCCCAATGGTTCATTAAACAATATTGCGGGGATTTGCAATCTTCAAGGTAATGTTTTAGGAATGATGCCACATCCAGAACGAGCAGCAGATAAAGCGTTAGGTAATAGCGATGGTTTGCGCTTGTTTCAGGGTTTGTTGGGGAAGTTTGCAGCTTTAGTGTAATAGATACCCGGCTTCTGAACGGAGTCGGGTATTTTTATCCTGATTAAGTCTTGACTTGTCAAATCGCAAAAGTTTATTATTTAACGATTGTGATTTTCAAGACAACAGTAAGGGGTGCAAATGAATAAAATAGCAATAAATCCAGACTTAGCCAATGTAGATTATACTGATTTATTAGCGAAAATCTTATTGGTATTACAGAAACCAAATCAGCAAATATTTAAACTTTCTGATGATAATAAACGTTTGCGAATCAATATTGATCAGGTAGCTACTGAAGTCGCTAATTTGCAGGTAGAAAATCCCCTGGGAGCATCTGCAAACAGCGTCCGTTCTGCTACCGTAAATATTAGTCCAGGTTCTGAAGAAAAGTTTCGGAATCAAATTCATGCAATTAAAGATTGTGTTGAGAAATTGTTAGAATCATCACTAGGAAATAGCAAATCAATAGAGGAATTTGTTAGTAAATTAATTACAGATCTACAGACATTTCAAGGGAAAACAGCTAAATTAGACTTTACCTATCCTTTTCTTCCTTATGACAATTTGCAAAAACAACGGTTAACTTTTAAGAAAAATAATCCTGAAAATAGAGAATTGCTAAAAGTTCATAAGCTAACTATTTCTGTACAGAAAACCCGTGATTTTGATACAGAATTGCGAAAAGGTTTAGAAAATTATATTCGGGTTAAATTTGCGAGTGCAAATCCTGAAGAAAAACAAGACTTAGAATACATTCTTGAAGATTTAGAAAAAGATAAAAATTCTGACCTTTTCCGGTTGCGGGATGTTGTCAATAAAGAAACATTAGGGAAACTCAAAAAACAAGCACAAATAAATTATTTAGAGTTTCTGCTAGAAAATATTAACACTAAAACTAGCAATTTAAATGCCGCTGGTGCTATCTATTTAGAAGATTTGATTAGAAGACTCAGACTTATAGAAACATACATTAACGATAGTAACAAAGCTGATGGTGATTACCTCGTTAACTATGCAGGTGCAGAAATTAATTACAAAGATGCTTTTTCTCGTGGTGAAGCATTTGATAAGCTGCCAATTATTCCCATAGTAGAAGGTTTTTTGGGAGAAACAAAAGATGAAAATCGGGGAGAAATTCAATTTGTATTTGGACTCAAATTGAAGTTTGATGGTAAAGTTCATACTGACGGTGGTAAAAGCGTTTTTGATTATCGTCTCAATATCCTAAATCCAGATAGTCAAGAACATAAAGATGCACTTGCAGATCCTTTACAACGAGAATCATTTCCCAAAAAAGTCTTACAAATAGCGTTTTTGTACTATTTCTTATTTGCGTCTCCTCATAATCCCAAAAGTAATAATTATGTTCTCAAGGATGAATTAAAATATGATCCTTTAGAAGCTTTTGAGAAAAAGGTAATTCATAAATTACAGGGTTCTGACGAAACAGCAAAAGAACAACTGCTTCGGAATATTTATAAATACTTACAAGAATTTAATATTCAATTTAAAATCAATCGTCTTAAAGGTGTATTGCAAAATCTCCTCAAGCACAAAACTTCTTTCCCCACAAGAGATTATCCTGTACACATTTCCGTAAAAAACGGTCTTCTTGAAGAAGATACCCAGAATATTTTTAATAACAATACATTTTTTAAACCTGTTGTGAGAGGAAATCCTAAAGAAGTTCTAAAATACATATCTTTAGGAAAACCGAATACAGAAACAAATTCTCTTTGTACCCTACCAGCTAAAGTTACTATCAAAGACATTCACTTTTTTGCTACAGATGATCAAGAAACCTTTAGCATGGAATATGATTTAACTGGTATTCGTGCATTACCAGTAGTTTTTGCACCTTTAGATGATCCGAGATGTTTAAAAAGTTGCAGTCAACATTTCAAAAATCGTCAACTTTTACTATTTCCCTATAGTTTAGAAGATAAAAAACTAGAACCTCATCAAGCTTTTATTTATAAATTTACTTACGGGTTGCTTGCTTATATATGTCTTAAAATTTTATTAGATAAGCAAACAAGATTATTTATCCCCATTCTCAGATTACATCTGCACGGTAAAGATGATGATGCACCGATAGAAAAATTTATAGTTTCTTTATCTGGTGTTTTATCTCATTTATTCAATGAAACACATCGTGCTAATAAGAAAGGATTTGACATTAGAGAGTTGGGATTTAAAATTCCTAATACCATGAGTTCTTTGTACTCTGTTTTACCCAAAAAATTTAGTTTCCATAGTTCTTCAAAATCTCCCCAACTAGACAAATTAGCCATTATTATTGTCTCCAGTCGTGAAAGTGATCGAGGTTGGAGTGGTTCTGCGAAAATCTCCAACTTAATGGGGGAAATTATCGGTGTAAACATGAAAAATGGGGTAGTTAAATTTCAGTTACCTACAACTTTTTCTGATAACTATAACCAGCAAGAAATGTATACAAATCCCAGCGTAATTATTGATAAAGTGACTGAACTTTACAAATTGGGATACAAGCATATTGTCTATATTGCTAAAGCACCTTACACCAGCACATTACACATGACACAAGCAGAAGATGATGATGGACTTTTCTTTATGTCCAGAGATGTAATTAGAGGTTTAAAATCTGAATATCATGATATTAAAATCTATCCCATGTTTTTTGATAAATACTATGCAGTTAGATTAGAAAATATCGCAGCAGGTTCTTTATATATTCAAGATACAGTAGAACTGACAAATTTAGTCGAAGATCCTAGCAAAAAATCGGTTGTGTTTTTCAACTTATTTAATGGAATGAAAGTAGGTAAAGAGGAAGAAAGATATTATAGAGGTGTAATTTCTTATGCGACGCTGTTAAATATTTATCAAGGAATACTTGATGATGAAGATATCCATAAAGGACTTATTTTTGATGGTTCATTAAAAGATGATATCTTGCAGTATTTGACTTTATTTCACTTCTCCCGCTACCAAAAAGCCGACAAACAAATTCACATTAAACTAGATCCTTATGACAAGTTGATTGGAGATAAATCCGTTGGTAAACTTTCCTTGTTTAATCATTTTCGAGGAAAAGGTGAATTTAACTCTTTAGCATTTTTAACTCTTGTAAGAACAGTATTAAATGCAAAGCAGTAGGGGTAATTCATGTAGCTTGCTTCCCGTAGCTTGCGTGGCGAAGCCATAGGGTATTACCCATACGACTGTAAAATTATATAGAGATTAACATGAAATCTAAAATAGCCGAAGATTTAGGACGTTTGTTTGAAGTAGGTTTTAATGTTGGGGTTCTTGCTTACATTGAAGAAAATAAAATCAAGCATAAATTTGGTGATTTATATCGTCAGGAATTACAGCAGCTAAAGTTACCCAAAATGCAACAGCGAGTTGTTGATAAAGTTATTAGCACTGTAGAAAGAGATATGGCTAAAAATTGGAGTATATTTTTTATTCAAAAGGGTTTTTTAAGTGGTTTTAATTTCTTTCGAGAATACATTAAATCTACAGGTTGGGATAAACCGCACAAGTTACCAAATGTGGAAATATTATATTATCAATGTCGGTTTAATGGTGATAACAGTATTGGTACTTATGACACCAAAGATGATTTTCAGTGGTTTAGTGAAGCATTATCTCAATTTGATAATTTAGATCACATCTCTCAATATATTACAGCTTATAAAAAGAAAGGTGAATTTCTCAATGCAGATACTTTAATTCTATTACGTCATAGGAAAGAGTATCGAGTTATTTGTGTTGATTTATCGGTGTTTTCTATCAATACTAATGAAGATGTTGAAAATATTGATTATATAGAAATTATCCGTCGGTTATTAATGCGGGATATTAGCTATTTACGGTCAAAAAGCGTCTTTTCTAATCTTCGTATTGATACTGAATCTTTAGGTTTAGAATTCTCGGAAGGCTTAAAAACATATTTTACTGCTTTTAAATATAGAGATAAAGAAAGTACCAAGTCAATTCAAGCTGCTTGCTATCTCCATAGCTTCTATGAATTTCTGCAAAAAACCACTATTCTCCCAGATACAGCAAGTGTAGTTTTCAATTCTATAGGATATAGCGATCGCGGCATTAGTACAATATCCATTCAACGCAAAAATGTAGATATCTTAAAAACTTGTTATCAGATTTACAAACATGACTCCAGTCCTCAAGAAATTCCCCAAGCACGCAAGGAGGTTTTAAAGAAAATTAAAAGCAGTGCTTACCGAAGTTTTGAGCGCGGTAAAGAGTTTGTTGATTCTCTTTTAGAAATTCCTGCTGATAGGATTACTATTTTACCTCGTCACACAGAGAAAATTACTGGATTTATCAACTCTGTGGGACAAGTTTCTTCAGAATTGATGAATGAGTTAGGGTTAACTGGAACCATGAAACTAAGAGATACTCATGCTGAATTAATTAAAAAATCTCTAGTTTCTCAATCAACTTATATATTTTTAACAGGAAATCCTGGAATTGGTAAAACTACCGCAATTGTTGATTTCTTGAAAACACATATAGATGAAGGTTTTCTCTTCTTTTACGTCAGTCCTCGCAAACAAGTAAATCTGGATATCATCGAAAAATTTAAAGATAAAAATACCGGAAAATTATGTCATGATAAGTTATTAGCTATAAACACCAACAGCAACATACTTACAGATAACCCTGGACGTTACACTGTTCAATACACCTCTAACCAACGTCAGGGTAAATTTATTGAAAAGTCTGTTCACTTTCTGGATAATAGAGATGTTGAACAAAAAACCCGACGTTCGGACAGACTCAAGCGAACCAAGGAAGATGTAATTCAAGATATTGGACAAAAGAAGCTGGGTGTTCTCAATAGTGTTTGTGAAGCTATATCCACAATCATAGAACAAAAAACATCGAATAATATTATCGCAACGGCTTCTATTCAAGCCTTGAAAATGACTGATGCTGGTAACACTTTAAAGCATTTTGATAAAATTTTTAGAAATGCTTACAATACCTCAGATGGTAAAGTTTTAACTCAAAAAATGCAAGAAATATCTGGGAGAATTAAGCACATATTTATCATGATAGATGAAATTACAGGAGATGATGGAGGTGTGGAGTTCTTAAATGGAATCCATCAGATAATCGAGAAGTATCAATTAATGGATTCTCAGCATGGTTTTAATACCAAAGTAATTGTCGCTGATGCTTCTATTGTTGATAAAAATGTGATTATTCAACACCTGTCTGATACCTCTCCAGAACCAGATAAAATATATTTCCGTCGTGCTGTAGATATTGCTCAACCTCTTTCGGTTCAACCATTAATATTTAAAGGTTTAGACTCAACTGTTATTAACACTAACTCTTACCCAGCGAGTAGTTTATCTATAAGTTATCAAGTATTAGTTGAATCTTGTAAATTTAGTGAAGAAGTCAGACTAAAGCAACAATATAATTTAGAATCTGGATTAAAAAATGAAATTTTAAAAGATATTGAATGTCTCCTCCAACGGTCAGATGTTGAACAGGTGATAGTTTATATTCAAAACAAGCGTAAATTAGCAGAACTGATTGATAACATTAAGCGAAACTGGGGAAAGTTTGAAAAGTGTACAGATTACTTAGAAATACACGCAAATATTTCTGAGGAAGAAAAGAAAGAAATTCAAAAATTTCAAGAAAATGTCAAAGTCATTTTTATGACTGCTTCCGGTAGTCGGGGTTTATCCTTTCCTAAAGCTAAACATATTTTGGTGGAAATTCCCAAATTTGAGATTGAAAAAAATCTGATGGAAGTAATTCAGGTTATTTACAGAGGTCGAGGAAATGAAAATATAGATAATCAGGATAAAGAACTAATTTTTTACTTAGCAGAACGAGCAGTTTATTATCAAGATGACCCAGAAATTTCTTTACAAGAAAGTGTGCTGAGTCTGTTAAATATCTTATTGATTTTAAAGGCTTCTATCATGACCAGAATTTTTGGTTATGGTCGGATAGGTCGGGATAATTTTATTCTTATTCCTATAGGTGGAAAATCTGTTTTTGCTGCTGGAGAGACATTTTCTGCTCAAATGGTCAACCTTATCCGTCAATTAAAAACAGAATACCAACGCACTAAAAGTGATGTGTTGCTGAAACAAGTTTTTACAAACTTAGAAAACCTACTAGGACGAGCAGATTTTGTGATTCAAAATGCAACTGAGTCTAATTATTTAGCAATGCGGGAATCTTTTAACAGCAAGTTTTCAGAAATTTCTCATACTCTAGATAAGTTACTAGATTTTGGTAAAATTGAACCTGGTTACATCAGTGGAGGTTTATTAATAGTTCCTATTGCTAATAATAAGTTAGAAGAAACTTATCAAATGCGACTAGCTGATATAACAACCTACGCTAATGAAGAACTATGGAAAAATATGCACGAAATTACCCGTCGGAAATCTTCTTATCCAGAAAATTTACGATTTGCTATTAAAGATGCTATAGAATTGGTCAATAAGTTAAGAAATGGAGTAGAAAAAACACAAAAACTCGAACAGAAAAGTCAACACACAGATCAATATTATGCTTTACCATTATTTGCATTTATTAGCGGTGAAGTCATGAAAGAATATTTTGAAAGTAAAGCAGAAGAACCAGAAGATCAACGTTTTCGGGATATTTTATCTACCTACATTCGTGGATTATATCCTGTCGGTAACGTTTTACCAATAGGTCATAATTATCAAGAATTTCCCTTTGTAGTGTTTAGGAGTTACAGCTTAGAAGAAATTAGAAACAAAATCTTGACAGAGAAATATCTGTTAAATTCTCAGGAATTAAACGTACTCAATTTAATTCTCTCTTGTTAAAAATTCTCTTAAATTGTTCGCATTTTTTAAGCTAACCCTATTGACACCGACCGGAAAACTTGTTACACTTATCTTGACGAGGAAGAACTATCTCGGCTGCATTAGCCGCAAATTCTTAACTCCTCTCTGCGACTCTGCTAGAGAAAAATTTTAATCATCTCCATTCCCTAAATTCCTCACACACACATCAACCAACTCGCACACATCACAACCAGGAGAACGCGCTTTACAAACTGCACGACCATGATATATTAACCGAATAGACCAATTTTCCCAATCTGGTTGGGGTAATAATTGCATTAAATCTTTTTCAATTCCAATAGGTTCGGTATTTTTAGTTAACCCCAAACGCTGACTTAACCGCTTCACATGAGTATCCACGGTCACCCCAGCATTAATACCATAAGCGTGTGCTAAAACCACATTTGCAGTTTTTCTCGCAACTCCAGGAAGCTTTAATAATTCTTCCATTTTATTAGGAACAACCGAGTTAAAATCAGCAACAATCATCCGACAAGAAGCTTTGATATTCTTGGCTTTGTTACGATAAAAACTCGTTGAACGGACTAATTCTTCTAATTCTAATATATCCGCATTTCCTAAACTTTCCGCATCTGGAAAGCGACTAAATAAAGCAGGTGTTACTTTATTCACTCGTTCATCTGTACATTGTGCAGAAAGAATAGTTGCTACTAATAATTGTACCGGAGTTTCATAATTTAAAGAGCAAGTCGCGTCAGGATACAGACGGTGGAGACGAGAGAGAATTTCTAAAGCGCGTTGCTTTTTTGATAATTTTTTTTGAGTCACATCAGCAATTTCAATTGAATACTTCCCATACTCTGTATGAGAATGAATTTCCTGATTTCTCGTTCTCATACTCTGTATGGGAATGAATTGTATAAGGCTCTGCTTTCTTTGTCAAATAGAGGTAGAACCTCTGGATCACATTCCCAGTTTGAGACTGGGAACGAGATGAAAATCTGAAATTCAGTTACAATCCCTGGAATAATTGTTGTACAAAATCTAATTGAGTGGTTTCTTTGACGATTAAGAAAATACCTAATCCTAAGAGTAGCACTAAACCAGTTTGCATTACACCTTCTTGAATTTTTGCTGGTAAGGGTTTACCAAACAAACCTTCAATTAACAAAAAAGCCAATTGTCCACCATCCAAAGCGGGGAGGGGTAAAATATTGATAACTGCTAAATTAATACTAATAATTGCTGCAAAAGACAACAAATTAGCAAGATTATCAGCTGCTAATTTAGCACCAATTTTAACAATATTAATTGGTCCAGAAACCTGACTAGCAGTTGCTTGAAAGTTAGTTAATAGCTGTCCAAATCCTTTAATTGTCCCCACAACTAACTGTTGAAATCTGTTAGCAGCAACTGTGAAAATCTCTGTAGGATTTTGGGGACGACGATAAACTGCTTTACCATTGGGTCCTAGTTCAATTCCCACCAACCCTTTACCATCAGCACTTTGTGTAGGGGTTAATTTTAAGGGAATTTGTTCATTTTGACGCTGAATTTTCAGGTCAAGTTGCTGATTGGGATGTGTTTGAATTTCTTTGGTCAGCAATAAGGTAGAATCGTTACCAGCTGTGAGTTCCTGACCATTGACACTGAGGATAATATCACCTTCACGAATACCTGCTTGGTAAGCAATAGATTGTTCGTTAACAGGTTTGACAATTACTCCTGGTTGATATTTAAATTCTTGTGGTATACCAACAATACCCAACTGCAAAGCCAGGACTAAATAAGCAAATATTAAGTTTGCTATCACTCCCGCACTAATGACGATCGCTCGATCTAAAATGGGACGATTACGCAACAGATTTGGGTCGTTGGGGGGAATGTCGCTATCAGGATCATCATCGGGAAAGCCAACAAAGCCACCCAAAGGGAAAGCACGGATAGTATATTCCGTTTGTGATCCTTGGTACTTCAACAGGATGGGACCAAAACCCAAGGAAAAGCGGTTAGCGTAAATACCTTGGGAACGTGCGGCTATAAAGTGTCCTAACTCGTGTACTAAGATCAAAATAGCCAAAACTGCGATCGCTGCTAAAACTGACATAGAGCAAATTAGTCAAAATATTGAGATATATATCTTTATTGTAGTTTGGGAATAGACGTAGAAACGAAATCTGCTTTTGTTTGTTGTCAACTGCGATGGAAAGCGCAAATTATGGAAATTTTCGCCAGTTTCCAAGTTTTGAGCCAAAAAGTGGGGAATTTTTGGGACTTAAGGGCAAATTTGCTAACTCTTGGCAAAAATTATCAAGGATATAAACTTAATTCATACATCTTACAATATCAATATCAAAATCAAATATAATCCTGTTAATCCTTTAATCCTGGATATCCTGATTCTGACAGTTAAATTTTAATAATAAAAGGTGCGTTAATCAATTTTATTTAACGCACCCTAAGAGCAGTATTATTTGAAAGGAATATATTCATCCATTCATCAATCTCTGAAGCTTTAGCAATAAATTCTAAATCTTGCACAAATTTACCAATTGTACCACATAGTTGATGTCCAAAAATTAATCCTGAAAACTGTTTTCCTTCTTTTTGCCAAGTTTCCGCTAAAACTCGAAAACGAATATCTTGAGTAAATAGGACTCGTTGTAGTTCAGTCACTCTTTCTAATAGTTTATCATCAGGAAGTTCTTGGGTTTCATCATCAAAAGCAGTTAGTATATCCACACCCCGACGACGCAATTGTGATGTAATAGATTGAGGTACATGAACATCCATATATAGAGCAATAGTCATTTACAGCAGTCCTTTGGTTTTCATTCTGCTGTAAAATGGAGATGATACTAATTCATTTTTGCTTTGTTGTACTTGTTCCCATTCCTCTTTAATTTCTTGGTCAATTTCTTCTTGGTGGTCAAAGTAATAACCCATAGTAGCATGAGCTTCAGCTTGGGTTAAATAAGGATGTTGACGACACATTTCTTCTACTGACCAACCATAAGCAATATAGTCCATGACAATTTGTGCTACTCTAATTCTCGGAAAACGCTTTAATCTTGCTGGTTGATTTTCGGTTTTTTCAATATGCGGGTAATTCAGGGTTAACATATTATTTGATTTAGCTAAGTTGCTCGAAGCACTATATTTTAGTATATCATTTTTTGTCTGATAGCGAAGCGTGGCGTAAGCCATATCAGGATGCACAGGATTTGAGGATGTACAGGATGTTTTTTTAATATTCATCTACATTTTCAGAAATTGTATTTTGTCAGAATCAGGATGTCCAGGATTTGAGGATGTACAGGATGTTTTTTTAATATTCATCTACATTTTCAGAAATTGCACTTATTCAAACATCCCAGAATATCAAAATCAAATATTATCCTGTTAATCCTTTAATCCTGGTTATCCTGATTCAGACAGTTAAATATTAATAGAAAACGGTGCATTATATTTCATTAACGCACCCTACGAGATGAGTTATTGCTATATTTCATTGACTCTTAGTTGTTTTTCTATATGTACACCATTTCTTAAACTTATACTCAGAATGGTATAACTCAACTGCAAACAAGAACCAA
This sequence comes from Anabaena sphaerica FACHB-251, assembly GCF_014696825.1. Lineage (NCBI taxonomy): Bacteria > Bacillati > Cyanobacteriota > Cyanophyceae > Nostocales > Nostocaceae > Anabaena > Anabaena sphaerica. The sequence goes on from NZ_JACJQU010000004.1 coordinate 128,657, forward strand.
ATTAAAAACATCCCACCTATAATATCTGATGCTTCATAACCTTTTTTCATTAAGGTGTCTATAATTAATTCACTACTAGGAATTAATACAAAAAATGGTACATAAGTTATTGTAGCTGGTAAAGCAGCTAAAACAGAAATCATAAAACCTAAAAAAATGGTTCGCCAATTTCTAAACCTAAGCCATTTAGGAGGATTTCTCCAAAATATTTTTAGCAATAGTAAATATAATCCTACAAAAATTAGATATATTACCAAAGATAATATTAAAAATAATAGGACTGGTAATAGTGCTACGTAAGACTCTGAAACTTGACTAAATGAAAATTTTAAATATAAAAATAAAAAGTGATATATTTCAATAATCCCTATAATTGCTCCCATGAATGTGGGTATAGAAAGACCTAAAGCTCTCCAAATACATATTCCAATAACTTTAGGATCACGCCCAAAAAATATCCAGTAAATAATATTCAATACTAGAATAACACTCAGGTTGATAATAGACATTTATTGCACCTTGAATATGTGATAGAACAGTGAAAAAGCAAGTACATCAGATAATTTCCAACATGGTTGAATCATAACCAATTATTACTTCATCGAAATTAAACTGGTAACATTTATTTTCGTAACTTCACTGCTTGTTACATAAAAATACGTAGAGACGCAACCCAAAAACGCCTCTACAAAAAACCCTAAACTACAAAACCTCCCTACCCAAATAAACCTGCAAAACCTCCGGTACTTTAATCGTTCCATCAGCTTGCTGATAGTTCTCCAAAATAGCCGCCATAGTCCTTCCCACAGCTAAACCAGAACCATTTAAAGTATGTACAAATTGCGTCCCTTTCTTACCAGCTTCCTTAAACCGAATATCCGCCCTTCTGGCTTGAAAATCAACACAATTAGAACAACTAGAAATCTCTCGATACTTACCAGAAGATGGCAACCAAACCTCTAAATCATAAGTCTTTGTTGCACCAAAACCTAAATCAGCAGTACATAAATTAATCACTCGATAAGGCAACTTTAAAGCCTGTAAAATTGATTCTGCACTTCCTACTAACTTCTCTAATTCTTCAAAAGAATCTTCCGGTTTTACTAACTTCACCAACTCCACTTTATTGAATTGATGCAACCGAATTAAACCCCGCATATCCCGTCCATAACTTCCCGCTTCTCGACGAAAACATGGAGTATATGCACAGTGATAAATTGGTAATTCTTCCGCGTTGATAATTTCTCCCCGATAAAAATTTGTTACCGGAACTTCCGCAGTCGGAATTAACCACAAATCATCATCTGCACATTTAAAACTTTCCTCTGCAAATTTCGGTAACTGACTTGTTCCTATTAACGAATCAGTATTTACTAACAACGGTGGACTAACTTCAATATATCCATTTTCAATATGCTTAGAAAGCATAAATTGAATTAATGCTCTTTCTAAAGCCGCACCCGCACCTATCAAACTCACAAACCGACTTTGGGCAATTTTTACAGCCCTTTCAAAGTTCAATATTCCCAACTTTTCCCCAATTTCCCAATGAGGTAAAATCTTCGGGTTTTCCGGTTTATATTCATCTCCCCATCTTCTCACTTCTAGGTTATCATCTTCACTTTGACCTATGGGGGTAGAATCACTAGGAAGGTTAGGAAGTGCTAAGAGTAAATCTTGAATTTGCGCTTTTAACTCTTTTTCCTGGGGTTCTAATTCGCTTAATGTGGTTTTGAGGGTGTTTCCTTCTTCCTTTAAAGCAAGAATTTCCGCATCTTGAGGATTAACACCAGATTTTACCTTTTGTCCAACCAGTTTACCAATTTCATTACTACGGGCTTGAAGTTCGTTGCGTTTTCCTTCTAATTCTCGTTGTTTTTGGCTCAAATCTAAAATAGGCTGAATGTCGTATTTACCACTACGACTGTTCAACTTGTCTTGTACGAGTTGGGGATTTTCTCTTATTTGTTTAATATCTAGCATTTTTTGCTTGTTCTTGGTCGGTTCTAAGTTGTTATATCATTTCTTCACGCAATTATCACTTGGTAATGCGATTTAGCAGAAATAGTGAAGCTACAAGCCCTGCAAAATGCGCTGAAATAGTATTTGTATTAGCCTGAACTACCAGCATATCTAAACCGCTAATAATCCGAGTGGGGTCAAATAATTGAGTAGTTACGGCTTGTGGAGATATTGACCTAGCTACCAGCGTACCAACTATTGCTTGCGCTCCCAAAAGTGTCACCAGAATCCCTCCTAAGTTCACCCATAGCCCCAATCTTAATATTTGCACGCTTTCTAGTTTACGGGGACGATTGGCAGGATTGGAGGAATCTAGTTGTTTGCCAATTCTGGTGTAACGATAGGCTAAGTACATCCCCACACCTAAAACAACTAGCCCACAAACAGCCAGAAATACGCCAAATCCAGTTCCAGGATTGTTGTTGGGACTACCTGCTCTTTGACTGAAAAATGCGAATAATAATACTATTATCCCAGAAATTACACCTAGTACAAGTTGAATCCAGAAACTAATCCAACCAGCGAGTCGAAATATTTGGGCGATCGCTCGAATATTAGAGGATGGGGTTTCGGAGTTTTGTGTCATAAGGAACTGGGGATAGGGGACTGGGGATTGAGGATTGGGAAAAAACAATTATTGTCTAGCCTAAAAATCCTGACAATCCCTATCAAGAATAATTGATAATGAATAAGTCAGATCAAGTGAAACAGTAACAATTAATTATGGATACTGCTATTGTGCCATCTACTTTCCTGCTAACTTTGTTGTTATCGGTGGGACTGTTTTTCTTTATCCGCGCTTCTACTAAAGACCGCACAGAAAAAGCGCAATTAGTATCTGAGCAAGATGAAGCTAGTTTGATGACTCAACTCAAGGAGTATTTTCGCTCCCGCTCCTACCGTGTTACATCTGTAGACCAAGAAAAAAACCAAGTCACTTTTGAAGGGTTTGTCAGACCTAGCTGGTTTTTAGCTATCTTTTTAACTGTTTTAGCAGCCGTTGGTTTTGCTTGTCTATCTCTGGTTTTAGCTCAACTTTCTTCGAGTCAAAGTCCGTTTTTACTGTCCTTAGTCCTGTTATCTCCCTTGAGTGGTATATTTTATTGGCAAAAAGCTGGGAGAATTGAGAAAGTGTCACTCACAATGGATTCTATCCAAAATGAACAACACTCCTCAAGTATCATCACTGTTATTGCCCATCGAGATGAACTCGCTGAGTTACAGAGGGTTTTACAGTTAAAGATGGTTGATTGAAGGTTTTTAGTTTTTGCTTGAGAGAAGCACGTCCTGATGATGAAGTGCAAACTTCTGACTGACTTTTGAGGAAAAGGAACAGTAGGGAGGAGGCAGAAAAAATCTAAAGTTGGCAGTTTTGCTAACGATTTCTGTCATCGACAAAATTTAAATCTAAATCTAAATTTGCTGACAGATAATTTTGGCAACTGTAGCCAAAATATTCAAAGCAAGACGCTTTTGTATGTGCTTGATTTTGTTGCTACTCCCTTCTGGATCAGCATACTAGATATCAAATTATGCAACCGCAGGCTGCAAAGGATTTGATGATCTAATTTGGATAAGCTTTACTGGCAGTTCAGCTACAAACTTAAAAAAAATTGAATTTTTGCATAAACTGATCAATTTTGCCAGTTAATTAATGTCAGAGTCAGAAGTAAGAAGTCAGATTCAATGCGTAAGAGGATCATTCTAGATGTTAACGAGTAGCCACCGCCACTAATTCTTGACCAGCGGGAGCTTCCAAGACCCTCAGACTGGGAAACAAGAAATGATTTTCTTCTACGTATTGAGCGCCAAACAGACCTTTTTCCGCCCAGAAATAACGGTCTGTGGTGTGTTCGTTCCGTTTTACAAGTAGCAAGGCAGGAGGCAAAATACCTTCAGCTTGAATAAATTTTCTCGCTGCTGTCACAGGTTTATCTTCGCCACTTTCGATGCTGTATTGAGGCACGTGTTCTAAAATCCGTCGTCCTTCTTGACGACGACGACTTTTCCGTTTACGTCTCCTTGCCAACCTATTGTCCTCCTCTTTCAAGCTATAAGATTGTAGTCATAGCTACAAAACCCGTCGTAATTATATAAGTTATATTTGAAAAAATCAATGGTTTTTAACGTTTTGATACAACCCTAGTCATCCTTTGGAAATTTAGAGAAATTATCTGTAGCTAAGTAATGAGTGCAAGTACAGTGAAAATAACTAGAAGGCGGCCAATAAACCACAAATTAGTAGATTTGATGAGCATTTCAGCCAACTGCCTCTAGCTCTGTATTTTCTGGGAGTAAAAATATCATTCCCGGGAATAAAGCATTAATGAGAAGATTTAGTTAAGCTGAAAGTGCGATCGCGAAAAATTTAGCATCTTTTCTATTTGTCCCTGCTAGTCCATAATTTTGAGCAAGAGCTAAAAAATGTTAATGTCTGCCAGTTCTGATTTTATTGCTCTATGCCAAGAGCAAATATCTCTATTAACCCAAGGACTGGGAGCGTCTTTGAGTGTTGTCTACTTAACGCAAGAATTAGTAGATAGCCCCACAGGTGAGGCTCAATTGATCCCTGTGGTGGTTTCCCCTGAGACAGCAAGATTAAAGTACAGAGATCAACTAGCCCAGGGGACAGTCAACAAGCAAATCAAATTTGGTCAGATTTTGGCATTACCGAATCACCGGAGCAAGTTATTGACAGCAGGACTAGTCTCTGCTCCTCCTTCCCAGGAGTCAGAAAGTACAAATACAGCCCCTCCAAATTTAGAAGATGAATATATATTTAGTGGCAATCAAATTGTTTTACCTCTGATTTATGAAGGTGTGATGATGGGGTTATTGGTAACGGGAAGGGAAGATCGAGCCTGGAATGAAGGGGAGGAAAGCGAAATTCAGCGCATAGCCAAAACTATAGCGATCGCTTGCATTTTAGATCAGCGTCGAGCTTGGTTACAGCAGCAGTTACATCAACAGCAAGTTCTTCAAGAACAACAAAGGGATTTACTGGATAATCTTTTGCATCAGTTTCGCAACCCTTTGACGGCTATCCGCACTTTTGGGAAACTCCTGTTTAAGCGACTGCGACCAACAGACCCTAACCGAGATGTAGCGACTAGTATAGTGCGGGAAACTGATCGCCTGCAAGAATTGCTGCTACAGTTTGATCAAGTGATAGACTTGACTGATGCAGATTTAACACCCATTCCCCTAGCAGAATCTCAGGTTGTTGTCGAAGCATCGGTGCAGAAAGAAGCCAAACCACCACTATTATTGCCAGGAACAGGGGAAAATGCTACTGATTGCGACTTAACAGATTTATTAGCACTATTATTAAAATCGGCTCAAGCTATTGCTCAAGAACGAAATCTGGAATTAATAACTGATCTTCCTGAAAATTTACCATTAACAAAAGCTAATCTTAAAGCATTAAGAGAAGTTTTGAGTAATATTATTGATAATGCTTTGAAATATACCCCTGCTGGTGGGAAAATTTGGATTCAAGCTGGACAGAAAAAAGCTAATTTTCAAGGCATTGCGATTAGTGATACAGGTCCGGGTATTCCAGCAGAAGATTTAGAGCATTTGGGGGAAAGACATTACCGAGGTGTACAGGCGCAAACAGAAATTCCCGGTACAGGTTTGGGAATTGCGATCGCCAAACAATTGATAGAACAAATGCAGGGAGAAATAGAAGTTTTTAGCCCCGCATTTAATTCAAAAATTACTTCACTTCAACATCCAGGAACTACCTTTATTATTTGGTTGCCTGAAGTTAAAGACTGGTAATTGGTAATTAGTAATTGGTAATTGGTGATTGGTGATGGGGAAATAAGGGAACAGGGAACAGAATTTTTGACTTTTGACTTTTGACTTGATTCTCCCCAGTCCCCAGTCACTATTGCAGAGAAATTAACAAATTTTGGTTAATTGTCATTTCTAAATCTGTATTGGGTTCAATAGCAATTAAATCAACACTATTCCTACCAAAGAAAAGACCAATCAGCGCCCCAATACCAGCACCTCCGAGAATTTCTTCTGTAGCAATAGCGCGATCGCCTGTCACCGCAGATACTGCGGCAGCTGCTCCTGCTCCTAATACGGTATTTTTGATAATTGAAGTGGTGCTAGTGCCTTTTCTCACAGTTTCAGTTTTGGTAATCACATCAGAAGTGGCAATAAGGTTATATTCTTTACCATTGGTCAAAATTAATTTTTGAGCCACAAACTGAGAACCACCTTGAGCAGGTTTGAGTTCACCGATCACCTGACTACCAGCAGGAATAACCACTGTTCCATCTTGGGTAATTACACTTTGTGATGTTGTCAAAGTTAAAGGAGCAGTTTCATCTTTAGTTACCAGAATTTTTGCTGCCTTTTCATACTTCACAGGAATAATAGTCCCTTGAGGAATAGTAACAGTTGTGACTGGTGGTGGAGTGGTTTGAAGAGAGACAACATAAGGTGAGTTAATTGCAGCAGCTTGATTAGCACTAACCAAGGCTTGATAAATAAAAGCCGCTACCTGCGCTCTAGTAGCAGTCACACTGGGATTGAGAAACTTAACATTAGGATAGTTGACTACAATTTTTCTCTCAGTGGCCGCAGCAATGGGAGTGCGGGCATAGCCGGAGATACTGCCAGAATCGTTGTAGTATTGTAGAGTGCTTTCAACATTACCACCAGCAGCATATTCCAAACCGTTAGCCAGGGAAACTAAAACTTGTTCACGGGGAATAGCTTGGTTAGGTCTAAAGACATTGCCTGGATATCCAGATAAGAAACCGATAGTGTAAGCTTGTCTAATGGCGCTGTATGCCCAATAATTACTGGGTACATCATTAAAATTGATTGGTTGCCGTTGTGCAGACTTGCTAAAAGCCTTGTTAATCATTGCAGCAAACTGAGCGCGTGTCACCGGTTCTTCTGGACGAAATGTACCATCAGGAAATCCCGCAATTACACCCCGTTGTGATAATTGTTGAATAAATTGTGATGCCCAGTAGTTAGATGAAACATCAGAAAAACTCGTTTGTGCTAAGGATGGCGCAGATGTCATTAAAGGTGCTACAGTACCGACTGTGACACTTAAAGCCATAAATAGGGCTGTGTTTGATTGCAAGCGATTTAAAGTAAACATTGATTTTACTCCTGTAAAAATTATTTTTTCTTTTTGTTAACTACTCTGTTAACTACCTAGACAATTCTGACATTAAACAGTTCCCTATGTTTTTTATATTTCGTAAATAGTTTTACTTATTGTTTTTTTTTGTGAGCAAGAGGAATTTAGTTATATAATATAGCAATAGATACCCCAATTCTCAAATAATAGATCCCCCACTTCTCAAAGAAGTCGAGGATCTTATAGGAAATATTGGTAATAAAAGTCACGACTTTAATTAAGTTAAGTCTAGTTACGAGAAAGTACCAAATTGGACACAAGCGTGATATCTAAATCATCTTCCGGTCGCAGAACAAAGACATCAACTTGTTTTTTTCGCAACAGTACACTTGCTAAAGCACCCGCAGCTGCACCACCAACAGGTTCTAAGACTTCAATTTTCTTGTTACCTGTGAGTAATGAAATTACAGTAGCAGCACCAGCACCAATTGCCGCATCAGTTAATACCCGTCCTGTATCGCTGCCCTGAGAGATTCTTTGAGTTTCAGAGATAGTACGAGAATTAGCATTAATCTGCTGCCGCTTCCCGGAACTAAACACTAATTCTCGTGCTACAAAGCGGACACCTTTTTTATTTTCATTGTCATAACCACTATTGAGATTGACTGGTTCTAACTCTCCCACAACTTCTGTTCTGGCAGGAATCAACACATTTCTGTTGCTGTCGATAACATCGTTAGCTATTCTCAGAGTCAGAGGTAATCTTTCTCCAGGATTAACAATTACTTTCTCTTTTTCATAAGTAACAGGCAAGGTGACATTTACCGGAATAGTAATTGTTCGAGATTGATTTATATTGAATTGTGCTTGAGCAGGAGCAAAGGTAAATAAAGGGGTAACTGCACCTGTAGTAATAGCTATTGCCATTAGTGCAGCTGTGTTAGATTGCCAACGTATAAGACTACTCATAGGATTTTTCCAATGATATGTGATAGGTGTGATGACGTGGCTTTACTAGGATAGTTTCTTCAGTTATCAGTTTTAGGGGTTTAACAATGCTAAAACCCTACCTATCCCTATTTTAGCAATGGGTTGAGAGTTGACGCTCCCCGCTCTGTAAAGGGACTGGGTATTACGGCGATTTCTGATAAAATATAGCAAATATATAGCTAGTTCTTCCCAAACAAAAACCCGCCCAAAGGCGGGTTCATATTTGTAGGTCTGACGGAAACGCCTACTATGCAACTAACTCATCACTCAACTTAGAAGCTGAAGGTAGTACGCAGAGTCCCTACATAGATGGCGTTGTTGTTATCGTTGTGATTAGGATTCAAGATCACCAACACACCAGGTGTTACAAGAATGTTGTCGGAAAGCTTCATCTTGTACAAACCTTCTATATGATAAGAAGTGCCGTTGTCGTCTGGATTAGAAATCCCAGCAGGTAGATTTGATACATCAGTAACTTTAGGTGGCTGACCAAAAATTAGACCTAAAGTATTACCTTCTTTACCAAAGTCTTTCACAGCTAGGGTAGTAGCCCAATAAAAAATACTTGCATCTTGAGGTCCAACTTGGTTGTTCACTTTGGAGTAACCAACCCAACCGCCAAGAGTCAATTTAGAACTGGGCTGGAAGGAAGCTTGTAAACCATAGTTGTCAGATACAACCGGAACATTAGGAATAGGAGCAGGCAAAATACCATTTGCAATGGAACTTCCTGTGCTACCAAATAAGTTTACGTCATTAGCAGTCTGATAAGTCCGAGCGTAAGCTAAACCCACGTTGAAAGCTTTATTGGGTCTGAATGCTAACTGACCGAAAATAGTGTTACTACCATCGAATAACCCTTCACCATTAGATGGGTCAGCTGCATCATTTCTGCCTGTGGCAAAATAAGCTGCACTTAAAGTCAATGGTCCTTGAGGATTAAGGTTAACAGTGATACCTGCACCATCACCTGCTTGACGATAAATAGGGCTGAAGCGTCCATAACGAGAGAGAGCGCCTGAGCCACTGCTTCTGAAATCTGGGTTGAAGACGTCGACGTTCTCATTTAACTCAGCACCTGTAGCGTCAATCTTGACACGGATTTTTTCACCGAAGTTGAAAGCGTAGTTGAGTTTGTCGATACTAACACTGTTATTAGCAGTAGCAGCATTACCAACGTCATAACCCAAACGAGTCATGTTAGTTCCTGTACCACCAGGAACATTATTTTGGAAAATATTTCCCGCATTTAAACGGGTTTGCAGCATATCAGTACCCATGAAGCTGCTTTCTAAACTCAAGCGCACGCGGTCAGAGAAAGTCGTGTTTTCCACGATGTCTCCACCTGATCCAGCCGCACCACCAACAGCACTAGACACGCTGAAAATAGCTTCACCTTTCAGCTTAGTTGTGGTGGAAAACTGGTTTGCTTCTAATTCAGCAGTACGAGCTTCTAGAGCATCTACTCGACCACGCAAAGTTGCCAATTCAGCCGAAAATTCTTCTTGTAACCGCTGCAAGGTAGCCAAATCTTCTTTGCTTACCATGTCAGCGGTAGCTGTAGCAATTAATTCATTAACTCGGTCTAAGCAGGCATTCAAACCAGCTGCAAATTCATACCGAGTCAAAGCACGATTACCACGGTATGTACCGTTGGGATAACCTGCAATACAACCGTAACGCTCAACTAAAGACTGCAAAGCTTGAAACGCCCAGTCAGTGGGTTGCACGTCAGAAAATTGAGAAACGGATGTTACTTGACCAAGGCTATTAGCTTCTTGGGACAAACTCGCAACGCTGGTTGCTTGTTCGTTGACTTCATTGGCTAATACGCTGTTAGCAGACAGCAATGTAGCTGCAATAGCTGGACTTACCTTCAGAACATTCCAAAATAGTTTTGTCATGTTTTTACTCTCTCACTCACACCTAAAAAACTCTAAGGTTATGATAAGTTCCCTTTATTGTTCAGGGAATTTACACATATAATTCTCAGTAATGACTATACATTATTTATGCTAGTTAGCACAAGCCCCATTTTAATTTTTGTACTCAATCCTGGTGAATTTGGTCGGTAAATTCAGAACAATACTACGTTTATGGCGTAATATTTTTCCTTCCTCTTCAAATTTCTGTAATAACCGTGTAACTGTGACTCTAGTTGTGTTCAGCACCTCTGATATATCTTGATGAGTAATGTTTAAATCAATCAATCTACCGTGTTCTAAATCACGACCAAATTTTTCACCCAACCACACCAAAAATTGCCACAATTTCAGTGAAGTAGGTTTGCGATGTAATATGCTTAAAAGTTCTTCCGCTTGTTGGATGTGATATAACAAAGCCTTGATATCTTCATGCCAGAGATGGGGCGGTATAATAGTTGCTTCCACACTTGTCAAGCATTCAATTTGGTAGGGTGTGACTTTTGACAAAGGATAGCCAACTATATCTCCTAAACCCCAATAACCCAAGGTGATAGATGTTCCATCTTCATTCCAGGTCAGGGTACGAACTATGCCTCGCTTAATACGCCACAATACATCATTTCTGTTGGGAATTATTGACCGCCGAGTAAATAAGTGTTGGCTTAAAAGTTTGTTTGTAGGAGATATTAAGGTTTCAGTTGTAGAAAACGTCATTTTTAGGTGAGATGGGGAATAAATTCTGATGCAGAAGACTGATAATTCATCACTAGAAAGCATCTATTGGCAGAATTGATGATAATTTTCAAATAAAATCTATAGTTTGCATTAACCATAGGTATTCACTTGTTATGTTCCTCAGTTTTATTCATTTCCAAACAATGGGTACTGGTTTATACCCTGTTTTCAAACATATTGGCGTTATCACACATCTCTAAATTAAGCAAATAAATTAATGGTTAATAGGTTTTACATAGAAGATATTTTTAAGCTATCTTTTATTTACTCTAATAGCCAAAGTTTAAGAATAGGTAAGCTTTTAGTAAAGTAAGTAAGTCGGCGGGAAAAAACCGAAGTATGTAACAAAAAGTAAATTCACCAAAACCCTCTTCCCCGTTCCCCGTTCCCTGTTCCCTTGTCATAACGACAATTTTTAACGCCCACTTACTTATCTATACTGACGCTTCGCTAAGAGGGTGTTTGAAAAGTCTAAATTCATACTACTGTGAGCGATTAGAAATCGCGCCTACACAGACAAAACCCACCTGCGTGGGTTCAAAACCTTTATTTTTCATTAGTCCACGGAGGTAGGTGGACTTAGTTTGTGTAGTAGTGTTCGCGCCAGCGTGGCGTTCGCGGTAGCGTGCCGGAGGCATCAGCCATATTATATTCGCCAAAAACTTTTCTTTCTGTGCTGATATCATGTCTGTTCAAATAACTGTCATTGCGACCATAGGGAAGCAATCCCAAAAACCTTTAGATTGTGTCGTTTCACTCGCAATGAAATATTAAGGGTGATTAGCCGGACATCATATGAGTTGACAATACAAAAGACCTCTCCGGAAATATGGTAGAGACGTTCCGCCGGAACGTCTCTACAAGGGTTTCAAACCACGCACATTTAATTACCACCAGATGTCTAAAGACTTGTTTGCAAAAACGAGACACTGAACCTGATGGGCTTCAGTGTCTCCTAGCGGAAATAGGTGAAATGTAGATAACGCTTAACAGGGAATAGTGACAGATGATAAGTAAGGGTAAAGCGCATTCCTAAAACCGCTACAAACGATAACTGATACTACCTTTGGCCTGTGACAATATATGCTACTCGCTGACCAATATTAGTAGCGTGGTCTGCCATTCGTTCTAAACATCGAATCGCTAATGTTAAGAGCAGAATTGGCTCAACAACCCCTGGAACATCTCGCTGGTGTGCTAAAATCTGATATAAATTATCATAAGCATTATCTACAGCATCATCTAATAATTTGATACGGCGACCACTGACTTCATCTAAATCAGCCAAAGCTACTAAGCTAGTTGCTAACATTGCTTGGGCATTGTGAGACATCAGCGCAATATCTGGTAAAGAAGGATGAGGTGGGTAAGGAAATATTTTAATGGCAATTTCCGCTAAATCCTTGGCGTAATCTCCAATACGTTCTAAATCTCGTACTAGCTGCATAAAAGCACTCAAACAGCGTAAATCTTGAGCCGTAGATGCTTGCAATGTGATTATGGATGTACAATCAGATTCTATCTGTCTATAAAAGCGATCAATTTTCTTGTCTAACCGGGGAAGTTCCTCAGCTGCTGTTAAATCGCGGGCAAATAACGCTTGGTGGCTGAGACGGAAGGATTGTTCTACCAAAGCTCCCATACGAAGTACATCGCGCTCTAAACGCCTGATGGCGCGTATAGGCTGGGGCTGTCCAGAATTGGTAATATTAACAACAGCTTTCACAATTCTAATCTCAAATTTTAATATATATTCAACTATAGTCTTCACTTAGCGGGTTTGCAATGACCTCAGGGAGGTGAATTTGTATCCAAGCGCCACCAGTTTCGGGATGGTTCATAGCCTTGATTGCTCCTTTGTGGGCTATAATTATCTGGCGCACAATGGATAAACCCAAACCACTACCAGTAATTGCTGTTGTTTGACTACTGTCAGAACGTGGCTCATGGTGTCTGGCTTTGTCTCCCCGGTAAAATCGCTCAAAGACATGGGGTAAGTCGATAGGTGCAAAACCAAGACCAGAATCAATAATATTAATTTCCAATAGTTGAGATTGGCGATCGCCTTCGCGGAGTGTGTGCCTTGCACTCGGCGATCCGTAGGAATCGCCTGTAACAAAACCACTGACAGAGATCAGGTTAACTTCTATGTGGATACTAGTATGAGGAAGGCTGTATTTAATACAGTTATCTAGTAAATTGACAAATACTTGGTAAATTCGGGATTTATCAGCTTGGATGCAGATGCTTTCTGGACCAGAATAAGAAATATTCAGATGTTGATGCTGTGCTAATGGTTCTAGTGTTTCCCACACTGATGCAATCAGCGATCGCACTTCCACCGCTTCTGGATGTAACTGCATGGTGGAGTTAGTTTCCATTTGCGTCAGTTCTAACCAGCTTTGCACCAAATTAATCAGCCGATCAACTTCCTGCATCAAACGCTTAACCCAACGATCTAGGGGTGGATCTAAGCGGTTTTGTAAAGTTTCTGCTACCAGACGAATGGAAGTTAGGGGTGTTCTCAGTTCATGAGCGAGATCAGAAAAAGAGCGATCGCGCTCCTGATTCATATCTAGCAATGGTTGGCGATTTTCCAAGAATACACCAACTTGTCCTGCTGGTAAAGGCAAACTGGTAGCCTCTAAAGCCAAAGGCTTTAACTCCAACATCGCTTTAGCATTGTCACGGGAAGGGTGGAAAATCCATTCTCGCACTAGGGGCTTTTGCCAATCACGAGTTTGCTCAATTAACTGATCAAGTTCATAAGACCTTACTAACTCTAACAATAAGCGCACCTGCTCTGGTTGCCACCTTTGCAGATGCAACATTTCCCTCGCCTGCTGATTGCACCATAATAGTTGATTTTCCTCGTCTACTTGCAAATATCCCAACGGTGCAGAATCAAGCAGTTCCTTGTAGGTTTGCAATGATAGATGCAAATCTTGCTGCTGCTGCTTCACCATAGACATTTCCTGCCGTAAGCGTGGCAGCAGAGGTAATGCTATTTTATAAGAATGGGAGCTTAAAGGTTGGAGTACTCGCTCCAGATAGCCGTTGAGTTGAACCTGTTGCCAAAGCCAAAAACCAAGGCCGACCGCCAAACCCAGAAGAAATCCCAATAAGAACATTTGAGTAGTTAGTTGCTATGTAATTACTCAAAACTAACAACTATATGCACCAGTTAACCAAATCTATAGCCAAAACCTCTCACAGTCACAATATACTCTGGATGGCTGGGATCTTGCTCTAACTTTTCCCGTAACCAGCGGATATGAACATCTACGGTTTTGCTATCACCAACAAAATCTGGACCCCAGACTTGATCTAACAATTGCTCCCGTGACCACACCCGACGGGCATAACTCATAAATAGTTCCAGCAAGCGGAATTCTTTCGGTGATAAATTTACCTCTTTTCCTCGCACCAACACCCGGCACTCTTGAGGATTCAAACTAATCTCTTTATACTTAAGTACGGGGAGCAATGGCAAATGGCTTAAACGTTGACGACGGAGTAAAGCGCGGCATCTAGCAACCATTTCCCGCATACTGAATGGTTTAGTCAGGTAGTCATCTGCTCCTACTTCTAAACCCAGCACTCTGTCAGTTTCACTACCTTTAGCACTGAGCATTAAAATAGGTACTGAGTTGCCTTGATGACGCAACAAACGGCAAATATCCAGTCCATTAATTTGCGGTAGCATCAAATCTAAGACTACTAAATCAAAAGACGATGCCCCTGAATTGGATTCGCAATTTTTGAGATATTCTACAGCTGCTCGGCCCTCAGTAGCAGTTATGACCTCATAACCTTCTTCTTCCAAAGCCACAGATAGCATTTCCCGGATCAGTTCTTCATCTTCTACTATTAGGATGCGGCTAGTTTGTCCCATATCCGCTTTAGCAGAATATTTAGTTAATTCAGTGGTATACATTGATAGCACAAGATTTTGAGATTGTACTTGTATTGATAAATCCTTAACTGCCCATCATCCACATTGATTTCAGCGAATCTATTTTGGGCTAATTGTATTGAATATAACAAATCGAGTATATTATAAATCACATTTTCCACCAGTGGACAAGTATTTTCCGTATCTTTGGATAATTATCCTGAATCATTCAAGAGGCAGGAGATAAGAGGCAGGAGGCAGGAGGAACCCACGGAGGGAGAGAAAACGTGGGATTGAAGCAAGGACGCTTTGTATCTGGCGCTATGCGTCTCGATACAATTCCTCTTTTAAACTGGGCTTTAGACCCAGAACTAAAGTTTTAATTCATACTTCTTCCCTCCAGCAAGACAGGCCTCTGCCTCCTGCCTTCTTTGTAAAATTTTGTCTTGACAATCACAAAGGAGTTGAGTAAAATCTTAGTACAAAAATACTATGCCTGAGTCTTGACAAAGCTCGTATAACCTTTTTTCAGTATTTCTACTATGCTAGAAACGCTGCTTTAAAGGCTAACATTATATCTGCATAGGGTATAGGACATGACTTTTTACCCCTTTAATCATTAACTATTCAGGGAGTTGAAATATGACCACAGGTGCAATTAAAGACAGTAAACAACAACTAGTGCAAGCATTTCAAACAATTCGTGCGGAAAGGAAAATACTAGAATCGAAAATAGCAACTAAACAAGAGGAAGCAGAAAAAGCTAAAAACCAAGAAATTCTGTCTGCTGCTTCTACCTATACGGTTGATAGTATTGTTAAAGGTTTAGCTGATTTACAATTAGAATTTGGTAGTATTGTTAATGCACTGTCAGATAAATTAGCTAAAGAGAACTCTAAATTAGATGAACTAAATCAAGCGATAGAAATTGAAACCCAACGTCTGCAAGAACTACAGCAAATTAGAATTGTAGCAGATACCCTAGATTTTTTTACTCAAGAACATCAAGAAAAATTGAGAATTTTAGAACAAGATATAGCGAATACACGAGAAGCATTAGAAAAAGAAACTGCTCAAAGACGCAAAGAATGGCAAAAGGAACAGGTGGACTTTGAAGAAAGACTGCAAACTTACAATGAATTGTTAGCTAAAGAACGTCAACAGCAAGAGGAAGAATATCAATATAAATTAGAAACTACACGCAAACTGAATACAGATGCTTATCAGGCGAGAAAACGCAAGTTAGAACTAGAAATACAAGAAAACACCCAACAAAAAAATAAAGATTGGACAGAACGAGAAAAAATTATTACTGAACGTCAACCATTATTTACTGAATATCAGCAGAAAGTAGCTGCATTTCCAACCGAACTGGAAGAAGTTGTGAAAAAAGCCAGAGAAGATGCTATTAAAGAAACCAGCCAAAAAGCCAAAGTCGAGGCTGATTTGTTTGATAAAGAATGGGAATCTACCAAACAAAGTTATGAAGCTAAAATCCAATCTCTAGAAGAAACGATTCAGAAACAAATTGAGCAAATTGAAGGTATCTCTGCTCAATTGCAAACTGCACTCAAGCAAGCGCAAGACTTAGCAATGAGAGCTTTTGATAGTGCCAATGCTAAATAAGTAGGGCTTTCATGATGCCTACTTTAAAATAACATTAAATAACTTGTAAGGATACAGAATACATATAGTTTTTCTCAGTCTCATGAGGTACACCCTAATTTATTTACTGTTCCCTGTTAAGAGTTGCCCGTTCCCTAAGAATAAAAAACTCTGTACCTCACTAGCTTGAGAAATGCTATAAGACATAAGACTTTGAGTATCATGCTTAATATTTTTTATAGGATCTCAAATCTGTTATTTCCTGATTTGACAATTCTCCTGAACCCGTAATTGTACGATCAATTGTTGCTTAAATATTTTCAATTTTGAATTTATTAGAGGTTAATAATGCCAGCTAAAAAACCAACTGAAAAAAGCACTAAAGCCGAAATTCTCCAAGCTTATGAAGAGTTAGCTAAAGAACAAGCCGCACTAAAATCAGCACTTGAACAAGCGCAAAAAGAAACTCCATCTGTATCGAAAGAAAAGCCCAAAGCAGAACCTAAACCAGAACCTACGATAGCTATGAGTCAGCCTACAATTCAGTCTCCAAGTATTCAGCAAAAAATGAATAATACCATTGAAAGCTTGGCTAAAATTCAGCTAGGCTTTGGTAGTGCAGCTAATGAATTATCAGAACAGCTAAGTACAAAAGCCTCTAAGTTGGCAGAAATTGGGGAATGTGTAACCAATGAAATTCAACAATTAGCCCAACTGCATAACTTAGAAATCTCTGAAGATATTTTAGATACTCTAATTCAATCTTATGATGATAATGCTAAAGCTTATCAGCAAGAGTATAACGAACGCCATGAAGTCTTATCGCAAGAAATATTAGAACTGAGGAATGCTTGGGCAAAAGAACAGGAAGAACATCAACGCACAATTAAAGAACGCAATGATAATCTTAACAGAACTAGACAAAGAGATGCAACAGAGTATAAATATGATTTAGAACTTCAGCGTAAATTAGCCAGTGATGAATATGCACAACAGGAGAAGTTATTATATAAAGAATTGGAAGAACTGCAACAAGAAACTGAAAAACAGTGGACTGAAAGAGAAAAAGCAATTTCTGAGCGAGAAAAACAATTTGAAGAATTGAAAACTAAGGTAGAAGCTTTCCCGAAAGAGAAAGAAGCAGCAATTAAAAAAGCCACTGAAGAAGGTAAAGGTATCGCTAGTTATCAGGCTAAGGTAAAAGCAGATTTAAATGCTAAAGAAGTGGAAGGACAAAAGCGTTTTTATGAACAAAGATTGCAATCTCTAGAATTGACAATTACTAATCAGGAAACACGACTGCAAAACCTCTCTAAACAATTAGAATCTGCACTCAAACAAGTTCAAGATTTGGCTGTTAAAGCAATTGAAGGAACTGCAAATGTGAATTCCTATCAAGCTATTAAAGAAATAGCTTTAGAACAGGCTAAAAGTCAGGTAAAAAATAAATAATAAGGAGCCTGGGGTGTATGGGAGCAGAGGTAAAATTTATTATTAGGACTTACACAAGATACGACTGAAAGCCTTATTCTCGCGTAGGGGTAATTCATGAATTACCCCTACTTATTTTTCTGACTCCTGACTCCGTTTATTCTGTCTTCGGTTTTCCTAGTCCCTTTGGGGGCTGAGGTCTTTTAGCTTTTGTGTATATCTGTTGTAGATTAAGCTTTAGCTTGGAACTTGCGTTTTGGTTAGACATCAGAATTTACCTTGAACTTCGATCATAATTCCATCTACAAAAGTAATATAAATTATTCCCGAAATCTGAAATGTTCAAGCGAAGCTAGAAAAATCTAGGTTGGGTGGAATATCTTGAATTCGTCCTGGGCCGATTGCACGCAATGCTTCTTTAAGCAGAATATCCCCAGTATACAAGGCTTTACCAACAATTACACCTGTTACGCCTTGAGGTTCTAAGCCTAATAAACTTAACAAATCGGTGACAGAACTAACACCACCAGAAGCGATGACAGGGATGGAAATTGCCGCAGCAAGTTCTCTTAATGCGTCTAAATTTGGACCTTCTAGTGTACCATCGCGGTTAATATCTGTGTAAATAATGGCTGCTGCACCTAATTCTTGCATTTGGGTAGCGAGTTGGGTAGCTAAAACTTCTGAGGTTTCTAACCAACCACGTGTAGCAACTAAACCATTACGGGCATCTATGCCGATGATAATCTGTTGGGGAAATTCTTGACAGAGTTCTTGGACTAGCTGGGGTTGTTCGACAGCGACGGTTCCCAGAATTGCCCAATTTACGCCGAGATTAAATAATTGTTGCACACTGGAGCGATCGCGCAATCCCCCACCGACTTCAATTGGTACTGAAACAGCATTACTAATAGCTTCAATAGCTGATAAGTTTATGATCTTACCTGCTTTAGCCCCGTCTAAATCAACCAAATGCAATCTCGTTGCGCCTTGGTCTACCCACATTTTCGCAACTTCAACGGGGTTTTCGCTGTATACTTGCGATTGTGCATAGTCTCCTTTATAAAGTCGCACACAGCGACCTTCTAGTAAATCAATTGCTGGTATTACTTCCATAATTGGTAATTGGTAATTGGTAATTGGTAATTGGTAATTGGTAATTGGTAATTGGTAATTGGGTTATTAACCTCCCCTGCTCCCCTGCTCTCTTACCTGTCACCTGTTCCCTGTTCCCTACTCCCTAAATTTTTCACTGCTTGGCGAAAACCCAAGACCAGTAAAATGTTGGAAAGGGTTAAAAAGACTTCTGCACCGCCATGTAACCAATCTATATTGGCTAAAGCTTCTCCATAAGCAACTTTGGCATAAATACCAGCGGGAATAGTAACGCCGACAAATACTAAAGTGCCGTAAAATCCATATAGGGCTAAACGTGGCATTTGCGGACTGCGGCTGATAAACCACAAGAAACCCAAATAGGGAAATAGAGAAAGGGCAAATAGGGTTTCTTTTGAGATCATTGCTCTGATTTGATAGTTTTTGCCTCAACAGTGGTTGCAGACTTGGTAGAACGCCAAATCCACACGGCCGCTGCCCAGAGGGTAAAATTACCCACTAATGTCATGGTAGCTTGTAGAGTGACTAACCATTCTAGAGATTCGGCGTTGTCGAAATAATGCCAGGTGCAAGCACACATTGCACTGATTAAAGCTGGTAACATAGCAAAGGATAATCCCCACCAACTGGGGTTTTTTGTCAGTTCACCGTATCTCCAGATTAACCAAATGGCGGCTATCCATTCAATGACGCTAGAAACATGAATTATCCAGGTGGGAATTGAAAGAGCGTGCATAATTAATTCAAAATTCAAAATTCAAAATCTAAAATGGTGAAGATGCGGGCGTTATTGTCTGGGTATTACGGTAAGGGTAATGGTGGTGATGAAGCTTTGTTAGCCACACTTCTGCAAATGTTACCACCTGATGTCACTCCTGTGGTGCTTTCTGGAAATCCTGAAGAAACGAGTTGGCATTATGGTGTGGAAAGTTACAACCGCATGGCTGTTTTACAGGTAATTAAGGCTTTGCGTTCCTGTGATGCTTTCATTTGGGGTGGTGGAAGTTTAATCCAGGATGTGACCAGTACCATTAGCCCTTTTTATTATGGGGGATTGATGGCTTTAGCTCAAGTTATGGGTTTGAAAACAGTGGCTTGGGGACAGGGTATTGGTCCTTTGTTGCGTCCTCAAACTCGTTGGTTAGCAAAACGGAATTTTGCTGGTTGTATTAAAGTTAGTGTGCGCGATCGCAATAGTTCTGCTTTATTATCAGATTGGGGTATACCTCATATCCTTGCACCTGATCCGGTTTGGGCGTTAGCATCAAAGCCAGTAGCAGAATTAGCAGATTTACCAAAACCCAGAATTGCAGTTACTTTAAGAAATCATCCCCAACTAACAGAAACTCGGTTAATCAATTTAATTGATGCTTTGGTGAATTTGCAGACACAAACCCAAGCATTCATTTTAATCTTACCATTTCAAAAAAGTGAAGATTTAGGAATTGCCGAAAGAATTCAACTGCAATTAAAAGATAATAGTCAAATTTTCTGTTTAGAAGAACCACAACTTTTAAAAGGTGCGTTTCGTGGTGTAGATATGGTAATTGGTATGAGGTTACATAGTTTGATTATGGCAGCTAGTGAAGGTTGTCGTTGTTTTGCTTTAAGTTATGATCCGAAAATCAACCGTTTAATGGAAGATTTATCTATACCTGGATGGGATTTAGCAAATATACCAAATGATGTAGATTTAGTTAGTAAAACGTGGTTTGATTTTTATCAAAAAGGTAATGCTTTATCATCTGAGAAAATCCAATCTTTGGTAAATGGGGCTTTTTTGCATCGGGAATTGTTGCAGGAAGCGTTAAAGTGAAAAGTAAAAGGTTGGATAATATAAAAATTGATCCTAAAAAATAGGTAAAGATTGGTGAGACATTCCCTAGTTATGAGGTGATATAAATGTATTATGCAGACATTGCCGTACATGGAAAAGATAAAAATTTGCAACTTTTAGTAGAAGCTAAAAATAAACATCAATCTGAGCTTAATTTTACACGCCAAGATGCTATTTTTATGCTTCCATTGTAAAGCATTTAAGTAGATCACTTGAACAGCAACGCTGCTTTATTAATAGAAATTCTAAAGATTTCGATAATCCAGATATTGAAGAAGCTTTAGACAGATCTAATTGCAAAATATTATTTAGGTTTGATGCTGGATTGGGTTATGTTAGAAATCAAATCGGGGTTGTCTAAGTAACTTCAGTTGTGAACACAAAACTTACAACTTATCTGATAATTTAAATTAAAGTTGATATCATCTGCAAGGAGATTACTATGACAGCTATCACCGTCAACTTAAACCCAATTATCCAACTTACCGACAATCAATTTTATCAATTGTGTCGGGAAAACCCTGATGTCAAATTTGAACGCAACTCAAAAGGAGAAATACTGATAATGTCACCCACAGGAGGAGGGACGGGAAAACGCAATGTTGAAATTTCAGCAGATTTTGTGTTCTGGAATCGTCAAACTAAACTAGGAGTTTGTTTCGATTCTTCTACCTGTTTTAAACTTCCTAATGGTGCAAACCGTTCTCCTGATGTAGCTTGGATAAAAAAAGAAAGATGGGATGCACTGACACCGGAAGAGCAGGAAAAGTTTTCACCAATTGCTCCAGATTTTGTTTTAGAGTTAATGTCACCAAGTGATAGTTTACAAGACACCCAAGCAAAAATGCAGGAGTATATAAATAATGGAGTTAAATTAGGTTGGTTAATTAATCGGAAAATGCGTCAAGTTGAAATTTATCGTCTTGGTAAATCTGTGGAAGTATTAGAATTTCCCCAAGAACTATCAGGAGAAGATGTTTTACCAGGGTTTGTTTTAAACTTGCAAATAGTTTGGGGATAAATGAATGTTTTATTCATTATCAAGCCTGTCTCACAGGAATCTGAATACAAAATGTTGTCCCCTTGCCTAATTCTGATTCGCATGAAATTGATCCTTGATGTCTTTCGACGATAATTTTATAACTAATAGATAGTCCCAAACCTGTGCCTTTCCCAATGGGTTTTGTGGTGAAGAAAGGATTGAATATTTGTGAGCTTACCTTCTCAGGTATGCCAGAGCCATTATCGGAAACATATATTTTTACAGATTCAGAATTTGCCATTTCGGTTTTAATCAAAATTTGAGGAGTAAAATTTGCTTCTGTTCCATCCTTGATGATATGATTTTCCCAGTGAGAGACAAGAGCATCTATAGCATTACTGAGCAAATTCATAAATACTTGATTAAGTTGTCCCGGATTGCATTCAACTAGGGGTAAATTAGTATACTCTTTGATCACTACAATTTCTGGATGATCTGAGTTTGCTTTTAAACGATGCTGCAAAATTACTAAAGTGCTTTCGATTCCTTCATGAAGATTAACAGACTTCATTTCAGCTTGGTCTAGACGGGAGAAATTACGTAAATTTAGCACTATTTGATTAATGCGTTCGCTCCCTATTTTCATTGAACTTAATAACTTTGGTAAATCTTCAGCTACAAAGTCCAACTCAATTTTTTGAATATATTCTTGAACAGGAGAATCTGGCTGAGGATAGGTTTGCCGAAAAAGTTCTATTAATCTCAATAAATCTTTGCTATACATCTCTGCATGATTGATATTCCCAGAAATAAAGCTCAGGGGATTATTAATTTCATGGGCAATACCCGCTACAAGCTGTCCTAAACTAGACATTTTTTCATTTTGAATTAATTGTGTTTGGGTAATTTGTAACTCTTGTAATGTCTTTTCTAGTTCTGCGGTTCTAGCTGCTACTTTATGTTCTAAATTGGCGTAAGCATCGTCAAGAGAATCAGCCATTATATTAAATATTTTCGCCATTCTTCCTAGCTCATCCCTACCCTTATCATTAATCCTGACTGTAACTCCAGGATTTAATGCAGCTTGATTCATAGCCTGAGAAACTTGATAAATTCTCTTTGCTACTAACTTGTCAAATAATAAATATATAAGAGTTATAAGTACAATTGTTATACCTATAAATGTAAATAAAACAGCCTGAATCATCGAAGCTTGATTTGCGCGTAAATCTTTAGTAGGTACATAAATCATCAATGCACTGATAATATCCCCAACTGTCCAATTAAAACCGTTGGTTGTACCATATTTATCTCTAATTGCTTGAGGTGCATCTTCAGGTCTACCATGACATTGTAAACAACTAGTTTCCATGGTGATGGGTTGTGCTACATAAAATAATTCTGTATTCTGATTTTTCTTGTATCCTGTTTTTTCTGGAAGAATTTTATTTTGATTTCGATTTTGATTTTTCTGAAAATATGCGATAATTTCTTTCTCCAAATCATCTGCTTTATTAGCAGAATTCATGGGATTTAATGCTGGCTGTTTATAAATATATTCAGGTAATTGTTCATTAAAAATTTCAAAAATACTTCGGGTAGCAAAAGCATTAGATTTAGCTTCAAAAATCATTTCTTTTGTATGCTTTTCTACTGCTGGAGCTAATTGTTTAATCACATAATTTCGGCTGGCTTGTCCAAAATTCAAAACTAATTCACTGCGGGTACGGGCTTCTTGTTCAAAGGCTTTTGCTTGGATTATACTTAAATTCCATACCCCAAGTCCCATAATTATTATTAATGATATAATTACTGCTATTGTGAACTTAAATTTAATAGAAATTTTGGGCTGAGATTTGACAAGAGGTGTAAATACCTGAGTAGGCATATCTTCAGATTTTTTGTACCGCATTTTTTTCTAAAAAAATTAATATATCTATCCACAATTTTTATTTAAAAAGGAGTCAGAATTTTAGTGGGGGCTTCAGATCTACCACTAATGAAAGACCACCAAATCTATGATTTGGTGGGTGTATTAAACCCACTTATACATCCGCCAGTCTTACAAATTTCATTCTCAATTCTGACTCCTGTATTCTGTTTGATCAAAGATCAACAATTTTTCAGGTGGGCATTGCCCACCCTACTAAAATGTTTGCCCATCAAATAGAAATACTAAATGGTATTCTTAATACAACGGTAACATATCACACATCATGTCACTACTAACAGGAGATTAAGATAAACTAACAATTCCTGACCATTGCACCTTTTTCTCCTTTTCCCGTCGATAAGAAAAGAAATGATCTGGAGTTTGATAGGTACAGTAGGGAGCGATCGCAATTTGTTCTACACTAATCCCCAATTGCTCCAACTGCAAAGCATTAATTCGACGCACATCTAAACGCACCTTTCCTGGTTCTGGATCAGGTAATAAAGGTGAATCAGGCAAATCGTGTAAAGCAGCAACTATTTTTTCTGGTTCATTATGTGGTACAATAGTGCTTCCGATTTCCGCAGCCACTTCCACGGAAACTTGGTAAACTTCGCCGGCGATCGCCGGACCCATGGCAATTCGCAAATCCTGTAATTTGCTACCTTGGGATTGCATTTTATTAATGGCCTGGGGGACAATCTTCGCTGCTGTGCCTCGCCAACCTGCGTGTAAAGCCCCTACCTGTCCAATTTTTACATCCCCAATCAGCACAGGTGTACAATCAGCAGAAGCCACCCACACGGCCTGTAAAGGTAGCTCACTGATTAAACCATCTGCCAAAGCCAACTCATCATCACTGTCGTTTAAATGTTGATCTACCTCTTGGGGAGTCAAAACAGTATTACCATGAACCTGTTTTAAACGATAAGCAGCAGCCTCTGGTTGTAGCACCTTTGTTAACTCCTGTGGTGGACGCGGCCAAAACTGCTGGGTAAAAAAACCATGGGGCCAAGGTGCTAAAAGATTACAAGTCAGGTAAGGTAGACCTTCCCAATTGTGCCAGTGCCAAGTGTGCATCTTCAACCAAACCTAAACAAAAAATACAAAACCGCCAATCAATGCTAACTTGAACAACGGGATTTAGGGGAATAACTGTGGAATTTGATCGGCAACTTTTAGAAAATTCCTTACACTTAGGGCGTAAGCATCCACATTTGCCATTTTCTCTGCACATTTTCGACAGTCTCCCGTCAACTAATCAAATGGTGTGGGACTTAATCACCCAAGGAGGCAAACCAGGATGTGTAGTTATTGCTACCCAACAAACCGCAGGCAGGGGACAATGGGGAAGACAATGGGTATCTCCTACTGGTGGTCTATATCTTTCGGTGGCGATCGCTCCTAAACTAGATGTTACCAATAGTTATCAACTAACCTTGGCTAGTGCTTGGGGCATTGCGTCACAATTACAAAACTGTGGCGTACCAGTGGGAATAAAATGGCCTAATGATTTAGTATTAGATGGTCGCAAACTAGGCGGCATTTTAACGGAAACCAAAGTCCATAAAGGTCACATTACCCAAGCAGTGATTGGTGTTGGTATCAACTGGTCTAACCCAGTACCAGAAACTGGCATCAACCTGAAATCGTGGCAAGCTACCCAGAATTCTCAACCGATTTCTGGACTAGAAATGCTCACTGCCGCCGTTTTACTGGGAATACAATCCGGTCTCAAGTGTCTTAACACCGAAGGAATAAGCATACTATTGTCTCGCTATCTTGATTTACTTATAAATATGGGTGATCAGGTGTATGTAAACAATCTTTTAGGCACTGTAGTTGGGGTGACAACCCAAGGAAATCTCCGCTTAAAAATAGCTGGATATGATAGGAAAGAACCGATAGCAGAAATTTCTGTCGAACCCGGTACAATCAGTTTGGGTTACTGTAAATCTTCTGTTTAAATTTTAGGTTTGTTGAAAATTTCGCTCTTTGGGCAAGACAAACCATTGACCGAGCCAATTTTAGATTTTGGATTTTGGATTTTGGATTGAGGTAGTTCCTTACTTCTACTCCAGAAGCAAACCACATATCCCGCTGCTTGTTAGTAGCACAAATCTAAATTTTGACATCATCTCTTGAAACTTATTACACACAACTGAGAGCAAAAATGACGCAGCCCCATAAATCTGCCCATGACCGTTTAAATAAGCGGACTCAAGGTTTAACAAAAAGACGCTTTGCGTCTACATTACCAGCCCAAAGCCTTGGTTGGTTGAGCAGTGTTAGCCTCCTGAGTGGTGGCTTCGTGTTTGCTCAAACGGAATCAACAGTAGATAACATTGTTCCCACTATTGAAAGTTCCCAGCCGGCAGCAGTTGCAGATACAGGAAAAAAAGAAAGTGCCGCCCCAGAAGCAGCACCATCACAGCCAGATTTTACTGAACGGAGAGCCAGACTCAGAAAAAAACTTAATCGGGAAGAAATTTCCCAAACAGCAGAACCGGTTAGACAGTCTAAACCGAAAGTAGAAAATTCTCAACCTGTTGTTATCATCAAAACTTCGACACCGAAAGTAGAAAATTCTCAACCGGAAGTACGTGTGAGAACTTCTCAACCGAAAGTGGAAACTTCTCAACCGGAAGTACGTGTGAGAACTTCTCAACCGAAAGTGGAAAGATCGCAGGCTGAAAAACCAGAGACTACTGCTGACTCAGCACCTGAAAAACCCGCAGAAGTGGCTCAACCAGCAAATAACTCTAACGCTGCTGGCAGTGCAACCGCTAGAAAAACTAAAGATTACAATAACACCTACATTGATCCCACCGAATACAACGGGACTGCAACTGGCAACTATGAAGCACCCAGTTCTGTAGTTGTCACAGAACGCTCTAGCGGTTGTGAAGCTGTTTTCTCGAAAAAAGAAATTGCTGCTGGTGCTTGTGGTAAAAAAGCAACTGATACTCCCCGTGTAGCTGATTCACCCAAAAAATCAGCACCTAGTTGGATCAAAAAAAGTGAAACCGCTAGTTTAGAAAAAGCGCCAACCGCACCACAAGTAGCCACCAAGTCCAGCCTAGAACCCCAGAGTGTAGTTAGGACTGTTGCTGCTGCTGTCAATAATAATCAGAGTTGGCGTACTCCCGAAACTCGCACTGGCGGTCATACAAAAACCGCCTATCACCCTAATCGGTTTATTCCTCAGCCCAGCGAGTTTTCCTCGACTACAACAGTCAGTGCTACACCCATAGCCCCCAGTTTTGG
Organism: Anabaena sphaerica FACHB-251; assembly: GCF_014696825.1. NCBI lineage: Bacteria > Bacillati > Cyanobacteriota > Cyanophyceae > Nostocales > Nostocaceae > Anabaena > Anabaena sphaerica. The sequence continues at coordinate 155,511 of NZ_JACJQU010000004.1, forward strand.
GTCTTTACCTGCTCCTATGGCAGAAGGTAATGTGGAACCTCGTCCTAGCAACGTCTCCTATGATTTCGCCCTGGCATCGGTTTTACCACAAGTTCCTTATAGTAATGCCTTTGCTTACCGTGGTGGTGCTTCTGGAGTAGCTTTTCCCGTGTCTTTTGCTGCACCAGTTACTTCTTTGTTTGGTTGGCGGATACATCCTATTACTGGCGATCGCCGTTTCCACGCAGGTACAGATATTGGCGCACCCACAGGCACACCAATTTTAGCAGCGGCTAAAGGTCAAGTGGAAACCGCTGATTGGATGGGTGGTTATGGTTTAACTGTCACCGTTAATCACAGTTCTGCCCAACAAACTCTTTACGCTCATATGTCAGAAATCCTGGTGCGTCCCGGTCAGTTGGTAGAACCAGGAACTGTAATCGGCCGCGTTGGTAGCACTGGTAATTCTACTGGTCCTCACCTGCACTTTGAAGTCCGCCACCTAACCGCAAACGGCTGGGTTGCTGTTGACCCTGGTGTAAAACTCCAAGCTGGACTCAATAACTTGTTGTACAGCAATCGTACAGCACAGGCAAGGTAGGGGACTGGGGACAGGTGACAGTTAAGAGAGCAGAGGAGCAGCACTTCGGCTACGCTCAGTGACCAGGGAGCAGGGGAGCAGGGGAGCAGGGGAGCAGAGGAGCAGAGGAGCAGAGGAGCAGGGGAGAAGGGAAGAATAATTTTCTATCTGTTCTGTTCCCAATCCCCAATCCCCAATCCCCAGTCCCCAGTCACCAGTCCCCAGTCCCCAGTCCCCAATCCCCAATCCCTATAAATACCCGTGTTCTACTAAGAATGCGGGTGAAATATCCTCCTGATGATGGTTTTTTCCGGGAGAGAGGAATTTTTCAACGTATTTACCCAGGATATCTGCTTCTAGATTTACCCAGCTACCAGGGACTAAATGACTCAGGTTTGTTTCCGAGTATGTGAGGGGAATGACTGCGACTGTAAACTGGGAGTGTTCGGGTTGATATGTGGCTACGGTGAGGCTAATACCATTGATGGCGATGCTACCTTTGGGGACGATATAACGAGCGATCGCATCGGGTGCAGCAAATGTCATTTCCCAAGAGGTCGCTGTTTGTTGGGCTGCAATTAATTCTCCCATCCCGTCTACATGACCCATGACAAAATGACCTCCTACTTTACCACCCACTCGCAGCGACGTTTCTAGGTTGACATATCTGGCTTGAGTTTCTTCTCTACTTAAGGTGGTACGAAGCAGGGTTTCTGGTGAAGCGGTGGCAATAAAGCCGTCTTTTAAAATCTCTTCGACTGTTAGACATACGCCATCTACTGCTACACTGTCGCCATAAGCTAAATCCTGCATAATGGCATCTGAGTGGCTAACAAAAGAAATCTGCCAAGAATCCTTTGATAAGGGTTTGATTTTACCTAATCCTTGAATTAATCCTGTAAACATGGTTTTTTTGCCAAACTAACTCTATTTATTGCTTAATTTTGGCTGAAATCAACTGATAATTACGACCCAAAATGTAAAACCTTTAAAGATAATTTCTGGAGTTTTTTTTGGTTGATCAAATTTCACACATTAACATCAATCTCAAGGCATACTTGGGTAAGACGATGATTATTTTGGGAGAGCATAGCTTGGCGTAAGTCATTGCAGCAAGAAATAAAGTCCAGATTACCTGGGTTTTATGTAGCAGTTTAATAGAAGCCATTATAAAGAAGAAAAGCTCTATGTTTACTTCTGTCCCAAAAAACCCAATCAAGGGTATTATTTGCCACATAGCACTCAAGCAATTAAAGGATTTTAGAGGGTTAGCCAATGATTGAAATGAGAGTCGCTGGTATAGCACTAGATGCCATAACCCGCAGCCCGATTGTACTCCTGAAAGATAGTTCAGATCGTCGGGCTTTGCCAATTTATATAGGTCAGGATCAGGCTAGGGCGATTATGGGTGCTATGGAGCATCAAAAACCTCCTAGACCTTTAACTCATGACCTGATGGTGAATATTTTGGAAGCATGGAATATGACCTTAGAAAAGGTGATTATTCATTCTTTGCAAAAGGATACATTTTACGCAGCTTTGATTGTTCAGCAAGGCGAAGTAAAAAAAGAAATTGATGCCCGTCCTAGTGATGCGATCGCTATTGCTCTACGTACAAATGCACCTATCTGGGTGATGGAAGAAGTAGTAGCTGATGCTTCTATTCCGGTTGATCGTGATGCTGATGAAGCTGAACAAGAAGCCTTCCGGGAATTTGTTTCTAATCTTCGTCCTGAAGATTTAATTAAGCGATTTGGTAATGGTGATAGTTAAGTAATAGGTGACTGGGGACTGGGGACTGGGAAGTGGGAAGCAGGGGAGCAGGGGAGCAGGGGAGAATAATCTTCTACCAATCACTAACCACTAATCACCAATCACCAATTACCCATTACCCATTACCTATTACTCATGACTAATTACCTATTATGAAATATCGTCGGTTTGGTAAAACAAATTTACACCTTTCGGTTTTTTCTTTGGGGACAATGCGTTATTTAGCTAACGCGGAAATTGCCAATAAAACTATTGAACAAGCTTTATCTTTAGGCATTAATCACATAGAAACCGCTAGGGGTTATGGTAAAAGTGAGGAGTATTTTGGTACAGCGATAAAAGGTGGGTTGTCTGTACCACGAAATCAGTTATATATCACTACCAAAATTCCCCCCTGTGCTGATGCTGACACCATGCGTCGGCATATTGATGAATCTTTAAAACGTTTAAATTTAGATTATATCGATTGTTTGGGTATTCATGGTTTAAATACTCAGCAACATCTGGAATGGGTAGAAGCTAAAAACGGCTGTATGCAAGCTGTAGATGAAGCGGTAAATAATGGCATGGTGAGACACGTCGGTTTTTCTACTCACGGGTCTTTAGAGATTATTTTGGCTGCAATAAATACAGATTTTTTTGAATTTGTTAATCTCCATTATTATTATTTTTTCCAACGTAACGCTTCAGCTATTCAAGCAGCAACTGAAAAAGATATGGGTGTGTTTATTATTTCTCCTGCTGATAAGGGAGGAAGGCTTTATACACCACCGACAACTTTAAAAGAACTTTGTCAACCATTTACACCTTTAGCATTAAATTATAGATTTTTGTTGAGCGATAATCGGATTACAACTTTAAGTGTAGGTGCTGCAACTCCAGAAGAATTAATTGCACCTTTAGAAGTTGCTGATGATGTGGGTGAGTTGACAACAGATGAAATTACTGTTTTTGAAAGATTAGAAAATCAGCAAAATCAGGTTTTAGTAACTGATAAATGTAGTCAATGTTATGCTTGTTTACCTTGTCCTGAAAATATCAATATTCCTGAAGTTTTAAGGTTAAGAAATTTAGCAGTTGCTTATGATATGAATGATTATGGCAAATATCGTTATGGGATGTTTGAAAATGCTGGTCATTGGTTTCCAGGAATGAAGGGAAATCGTTGTACAGAATGCGGTGATTGTTTGCCTAAATGTCCTGAAAATTTAAATATTCCAGCTTTGTTAGCAGATACCCATGAAAGATTAGCTGGGAAAGCTGGGAGAAGGTTGTGGAGTTAGATCCCCGACTTCTAAGATTAAGTGATAATATATTTACAAGATAAAAAATAAGTTAGCTTCCAAACCCACCAGGGAATAAATTCCCTGTCTCATAGCTAAAGTGCGTTAAAACGCACTCTTATAAAATAGAAATTCCAAAGTTATGGAAATTTATTCGAGCATATAAATTTAATAAATACAACAAAAAATACAAAAAAATAGTCGGTTTTAACCGACTTGAGCTTTTAGACAGGGAATTTATTCCCTGACTCTTTTATATTTTATATTTGGTGTTAGGTAACTAGTGATTTTATAAGTTACGTAAATTCTCTATTGCTTTTTGTGTAGATATTTTGAGCTATTTATAAGCAATATCTCGAAAATAAACAATTTTTTGATTGTAATGACATAAAAATTACAATCATTATTATAATTATCTTAGTTATTTAACACACATCATCATGAGTTCAAAAACAAAGGAATTACAGGCGGGTTACGCTAAAACTCGCTTGTTGCTTGCGTTGTGGGATTTGGGAGCAAGTCAGCAGGAAGTAAAAAAAGGTTTGCTGACTAAGCGCATCGTGGCTAAGGGTCAGAAGATGGCCGACTATAAGGAGATTTTAGAGGATTTGCAAATGCAGGGGGCGGTTAATGTTTCTCGGACTGGTTACTCTCTCATGTCACCTATAGGTTTAGAGGTGTTGGGTGCGGGTTTGCGTAGTAGTGAGTTTAAATTTGAGGGGACTATTGTTGGTACTTGGGCTGCTAATGCGTTGTTGCGGTGGATAGGTCGAATTGATGTTGCAGTGAGTGCGCCGGTTGTGTCTGGTGGTGGGGTTAAGGGTGGGGTTATTGGTTCCTATGAGGAGTTTAAGTCTGTCGCGTTGGATGTTTATGACAAGTTGAATAACGATTACAACCTAGATGATTTAGTACCTATTTATCGCATTAGAAGAGAAATCGGTGAACGAGTTAGCCGTGAAAAATTCAATAAATGGCTAGTAGAACTGCAAGCAGATGACATTTTGCAACTAATGACAGGAGAAATACCAGACTTTACCGCTGATAAACGCGAAGATTCAATTTCTATACCAGGTACACAATTACGTTCTTATGCTAAACGCTTGATTTAATCACATTGTCTACAAACTTTTTCGTTCCTTGCACCTGAGAACTTACCATGACAAATACCCCTTTTTCTCCCATAGAAGCTGTTAACGCCGCCATTAATAGTCACAATCCATTTACTAACGCTGGAATTGTTAAAGAACAGGATGTTTGGGGAAAAGGAGTCCCCGATGTACCAACATTAAACGCCCATGCTTCTAATAAAGTTTTTCAAGCCATTGAATTTGTTCGCAAAAGTAAATCTAGTCAAGATAAAGTAACTTCAATTGCTATTACTGCACAACAGGGAGTTGGTAAAACCCATCTTTTGAGTCGCATTCGTCATGAACTGGAAAAACAGGGAGGTGCTTTATTTGTCTATGCCAGTGCTAATAACTATACAGACTTAAATTTAGTTAAGTACCAATTCCAGCAAACTTTAGCAGATAGTCTCAGTAAAACTGGTAGCCAACAAGTAATACAATGGCAAGAAGTAGCCGCAGCTATGGCAAACGAAGGCAGAGAAAATGCTACTTCTCCAGCAGAGTTATTCAAAAAATTTGACCAAGCTTATAAAAGCAGTTTGACTAAAAATAAAAATCTCATGAATGCTCTGCAAAAACAGGTGATTAAAAATAAAACTGATGCAGATCCTTACATTATTCGGGCTATTTTATGGACTCTATCAGAAACACAATCTCCGTTTGCAATAAAGTGGCTATCTGGTGAAGAGTTAGCTCAGTTGAATGCTGATGAATTGGGATTACCTAATCCTACAAAAACTAATCAAGATAGAGAAGCTGAAGCACTCAAGAATATTCAGCAAATTTTGAATCTAGTTAGTTACTACAACTCAATTGTTATTTGTTTTGATGAAATAGATGTAAGAAATAACTCTACTGAAGATGGGTTGCCAACAGAAAGTGTAATTGCTAATTTTGTTAAAATCCTCCATGACACTCTTGAAAACTCAGACCTGAGCCAAGGTGTGGTTATTCTGACAGTAATGTTACCAGAAACATGGAGAGATAAAGTAAATTCTCTTCCTGGTGGTACACCCGATAGAATTTCAAAATTTACACAACGCAAACCAATAGACTTAAAATATGTTAGTGGGGATTCTATGGTAGAATTAGTAACCGTTTGGCTACAAGAGTATTACAAGCCGAAAGATTTAATTCCACCTCATCCACTCTACCCATTTGAAGAAAATCAATTAAGAGAATATGGGAAGGTAAATAAACCCAGTGTTAGGGAAGCTTTACGATGGTGTGCAGATAACTTTAAGGTTGTTGAGCTAGATCCACTTCCTTCAGATCCGTTTGAGAGGTTTGAACTAGCATTCAAAAGAGAAAGTGAAGCAAACATTGGAGATTATCTAGAGGATAGTGATTTAATTACTGAAGCTCTATATTTTGGTTTTAATACTTTAAAAGGTCAAACATTAGAAGGAGTAACTATTGAAGAAGTTACAAACGATGTCAGACCCAGAGCATACCATATAAAACATTATATAAATTTCAAAATCATTGGTAATGATAAAGGAGAAGACGTAAAAATTGGTGTTGCGGTAATACAGTCTTCTCAAGTTAAATTAACGGCAGGATTAAAATGGTTAATAGACTACCAAAAATATGACCTTACTCGCGGTTGTTTAGTCCGGTCTAAATCGAAAATTGAACAAATGAAGAAAAATTCAGAAGCATATAGGTTGCTAAATGAACTGATCTCACAAAAAGGAGGCGAAAATGTAGACTTAATAGAAGATCAAATTCGTCCGCTCATAGCTATATTAGCCATTTATCAAAAGCGACAAAATTATCAATTAACAGAAGAACAGATTTTTGATATTATCTCTAAGCATAATATTACCTTTGATAATCTGTTACTGAGAGAAATTTTAAGTGATCCATCTGGTAATATGCCTGATATTGATGATGAAGATATTATAGATGAATTTCTCACCTCTTCTTCAACTATAGATGAAACAGAAGATACCGATGATTTAAGTGATTTATTTGGTTAATGAATTATGAATAAATCAGGTTTAATTTATAACGCCTTGTGTTTACAAGCTCCCGATATTGAAGCTTTAATACATGGGCGAATTATTACTGCAATTCCTCGTAAATTGCTGTATACTGAACAAAAATTTGCTCTTTCTCCTGTTGATATTTCAGCAAATGTAGTTTCAATTAAAGCATGGGCTAAATGTGAACTTTGCGAAATCCTAGATAAAACTAAACCTTTAGATATTTTATCTCAATTAACAATCTGGAAACCAGAAACATTTGAGGAAATATTAAAAAAACAGCCGCATTTTTTTCTAGCTTATTTGCGCGTTTATCATTTATCTCAACCTTGGGAAATTCCAGCTATTCCCAATATCCAAGATAAACTAGGTAAATTTGCACCTTTACCTCATAATATTTCTGTATCTGAAGATAAACCCGTATTAAGTGATCAAGTATTTCTTCAACGCAAACAACAATTAGAAAAACTAGAACCTCCCTTACATCCTGAACTAGAAGAATTACAAACTGCATTATCACAAATAGCCAACAATAACCCAGCAGCACAACAATTAGAAAATGACATCAAAATATTTTTATGTTGGAGTAATGAACCAACTACAAATACACTAAATTCCGATTTAGCTTGGATAAAAACAATTACAACTTTAGGAAATAGAAGCATAGAACTAGAAGAGAAAAAAAGCAACTATCAAGCGGGTACAGACTTTGAAAACATCTCCCGTAAAAGCCTTTATTTTTTAGGATTTCAAGTTGAAAATGCTTATAAAGGTGGTGCTGGAGGTTTAGACTTATATTGTTCCCAACCTTATCCTTTAGTGTGCGAATGTAAAGCAGGGAGAAGTATTCCAGATCGTGCCGTAGAAGAATTAGATAGAATAGGAAAAAGACATCTGCAAGAAAATTATCTACAAGCAGTACGCTTAATTATTGGACCAGGAGAACCTACTAAACAACTCAAAAAATCTCTCGAAAAATCTGCCAAAATATCTAAAACCAGTATTATTAAAGCTATGACATTACAAAAATTAGTAGAACTAAAAGCAAAATATCCAGGTGCAATAAATTTAATTGAATTAAAGCAATATTTAGAACCTGGACAAATTGATGATAAAATTAACGAATATATAGATAAAATAGAAAAAGAGATTAAATTGCGATCGCACATTATTCAAGCAGTCAAAGAAATTCCTAAATCAACTAACGAAATTTCTGTAACAGTGATAGAAATTCGTAGTCACTATAACGCCATCAATAAATCAACTTTAACAGATGAAATAGTACATGATTTATTAATAGAACTATCATCACCATTAACAGGTTACTTAGGAAAAGAAAAAGGAAACGACTGGAAAAATGATAAATTCTATTATTTACGCGACTTACCAATAAATTAAAAATAACTCTTCTCTCCGCGCTCTCTGCGTCTCTGCGTGAGAAAAAATCATCCCAAAGTCAAAACACCAGCTTTAAAATTCACCACCAAAGGCAAAAACTCCAACCATTCTGAACCCAATAAAATCTCCGTTAACTCATCACCAGCGTAAACAGGAATTTCATACTCTTGATTATTCAAAATTACCTTACCTAAATATCTTTATCTATATACTCCCATTGGAGACTATCTAAATCTTGCGTATTAATAGCCATAAACCCTGTAAAACTTGTATCAAACAAAGCATCAACAGGTAAATTCAAGCCATCAGCAGTAATTAATTCAATCTCGAAAAATAACTGCCTCCTCTCACCAAAATAACCCTGTATCATATTCTACCAACTGCCCCCGATTCATTCAGGCAAAAAACACAGTGATCCGCATTGGGAAACTTTTCCCGTGCTTTTTTATGTGCAACTTCCTTATCTTGATCAATCACATAATCACCACTATTTAGCTCAATGGCAATATACCAACCATAATGATCTTTGATCAACTCAGGACGTAATTTTTCAAAAATAGCTTGATAACGTTGATGTTCTACTTCATTCTCAGCTTTACGTTTAGCTAATTCTTCCGGTGATAAAGTCAGTTCAGGAAAAATTCTGCCTCTTCTTCTTGGTTGTTGTGATGTTAATTGTGTCATAGTTTTTAACTCAATTATTCAAACTAAGATAATTGTAACATATTATATTTTGTTGTAAGAATTCATGAGAGGCGATAAGATCCCCGACTTCTTTTGTTTATTGTGTTCATAAATGATAAATTGATCTTAGAAGTCGGGGATCTGGGTATGAACGATTGCTATTTTGCGTGAGATTAAAAAATTTAAATCCCCGACTTCTTCAAGAAATCGAGGATCTAAAAAACCAAGATAATTAATTGTATTTAACCGAGAGAAACAGTTAAACTACCTGGTTTAGCTAAATCACCAGTTAACACCACACCGCGATGATTAGCGTGTAAATGACGGAGAATTTTGTAAATTGCTTCAACTTCATTAGCAACGCCCGCTTTATCAGCAACTTCAGAAATAGAAAGTGCTTTCTTTTCTGTTTGCAATACAGTCATTACTTTTTGTTGTAAATCGAGAATAACAGCGGCGGCTTTCTTACCAGCTTCTACACCTGGTTGGTGATAAGCATTGACATTTACTAAACTGGCATATAAACCTACAGCCCGTTCATACAATGCAATTAACGCGCCAACTGTGCGAGCATTAACTTGAGGAATAGTCACTGTAATCGAATCGCGGTTATTTTCATACAGTGCTTGACGAGTTCCTAACAAGAAACCAGCCAAATAATCACCAGAAGTCACACCAGGATCAATTTCTGGAGATGCACCTTGACGGTCTTCTAAAACCTCAATTAAGGTTGCAAAGAAATTGGGTACACCTTCCCGCAACTGCTGTACATAGGCGTGTTGGTCGGTAGAACCTTTGTTACCATAAACAGCAATACCTTGATATACAGTTTTACCGTCTAAGTCTTTTTCCTTACCCAAAGATTCCATTACCAGTTGTTGCAAATAGCGGCTAAATAATAACAAGCTGTCTTTGTAAGGTAAGACAACCATATCTTTTTCGCCTTTGCCATTACCGGAGAAATACCAAGCCAAAGCTAACAAAGCCGCTGGGTTATTTTTGATATTAGCGACGCGAGTAGCGTCATCCATTTCTTTTGCCCCATCCAGCATGGCACGGACATCAATGCCCTGTAAAGCCGCAGGTACTAGCCCTACAGCAGACATTTCCGAGGTACGTCCACCTACCCAGTCATACATCGCAAACCGGGCTAACCAGTTTTCAGATTTTGCGACTTTATCTAGGTTGCTATCTGGTCCAGTAACAGCAACTGCATATTTAGTAAAGTCTAAATTTTTGGCAGCATAGGCTTTTTTCACCTCAATCATGCCGTTACGGGGTTCGGGAGTTCCCCCAGATTTAGAAATGACTAATACTAAAGTGCTGGCTAAATTGTCGATGTGGGAGAGAACCCGATCAATACCTGTAGGATCGGTATTGTCGATAAAATGAATCTTCAGGGGTGGAAAATCGGGTGCGAGGGCTTCAGCCACAAATTCTGGCCCCAAAGCCGAACCACCAATACCGATAGAAATGATATCTGTGAAGCGGCTTTCCTTGGGGGGATGTACAGCCCCAGTGTGTACCTGGTCAGCAAAAGCTTCGATTTGTTCTAAGGTTTGGACAATTTCTTGTGTTAGTTCTGGAGTCGGTGCTAAATCGGGATTCCGCAACCAGTAGTGTCCTACCATCCGGTTTTCATCAGGATTGGCGATCGCTCCCTTCTCTAAAGCTGCCATATCCGCAAACGCTTTGTCAAACTTCGGCTGCAACGATTCCACGAAAGCATCATCGAACCGCATCCGGCTAATATCTAGATACAGTCCTAATCCCTCGTGGTAATATAACCAATCTTGGTAACGTTGCCAAAGTGCCTTAGCATCCATCATGAGGGAAATCTCAAATATATTGGTCAAACTCCAGTTTAATGTATGGTTTTGGCGATCCCTGCTTTGTCTTATACAGTTTACAATTGACAGGCAGGGGAGCAGGGAGCTTTCCGAGTAGGAGACGAGCCAGGTTGAAGTGTAAGGCACTACCCATATCATTTCAACATCTATATGACTACAGCACAACTAAGTAGATTGCTACCCTACTTTATGGGGGACTTAGAAAAGTACCTGAATTTACTCGAACAGGCTTTACTCAAGCTGCCAGAAACAATCAAACATCCAGAAGTTATGAGTCGGTAGATTTGAATTTTATGGACGTAAGCCTTGCCGTTAGGCTATTTTGCATTTTGAATTCTTTAAACATCAGGCTTAGGAACAACACGCAAGAATTTGACTATTTCCCCCGTAATTTCTATGCCAATCAGATAGTTATCTATGGTAAAACGATAAAAAATACCCTCATCATCAAGCTGTCGCAACTCCGGCAGGCTGTGCAAATGCCACTTGTTGTTAATACACTCAATAAAAGCAAAATCATACACCCGTTCATAGGCAACTGGTTCTAAACTTTTGAGGTCTACCAAAAAAGACCTGGCATAGCGCACTTCTACTTCCAGATTCACTCTTGCTCACCCAATTTTTTGTTGTTAACTTTCGTTGCTGATTACATAAACATTAATAGTCGTATGGCCTCATCATGGGTGAGTATGTCCCACGGATGCTGCGATCGCTTAACTTTTCCCATAGCTTTGAGCATATAACAGTCAAAATGCAAGGCTTGGACAACCTCCCAAACACTTTGCAGATCCTCATCAGGTATTTGCTCAATGAGGTGGTGCATCCTAATCCGCATTAAATTCATATTGTTCACCATCTCCAGTTCAAATCAATAGTAGACAATATTGGGCGAAGTTTTACAATACCCAAGTTACACTACAATCTATTCCGTTGCATTCTTGGGGACTGGGGACTGGGGACTGGGGACTGGGGACTGGGGACTGGGGACTGGGGACTGGGAAGATGAATAACCCAATGACCAATGACCAATGACCAATGACCAATGACCAATGACCAATGACCAATGACCAATGACCAATGACTAATGACTAATGACTAATGACTAATGACTAATGACTAATGACTAATGACTAATTATGATTGAATATCTGATTTTTCTGGCTATTTCTACCGCTACTTTTGCCCTGTTCGCACTAGGACTTAATTTGCAGTGGGGTTTTACAGGGTTGATTAACTTTGGTCATATTGCTTTTATGACTTTGGGCGCATACACCACTGTCTTGTTAAGTTTAAAGGGTGTACCTCTATTATTTTCAGCTATAGCTGGGGCAATTGTCGCCGCTTTGTTGGGTTTGGTAATTGGTTTTGCAACTTTAAGGTTACGGGAAGATTATCTAGGTATTGTTACTATCGGCACTGGGGAACTAATTCGTTTGGTGGTGAATAACCAAGATTTACCAGTGGGTGATGCTTGGGTATCTGGGGCGTTTGGTGTGCAGAGTTATCTCATACCCTTAAACACAACGCCAAACTTATTTTTCCGATTGCTAATGATTGCTGTACTTACCCTACTAACAATTATTACTCTATTTTCTTTGTGGCGCTGGGTGAAAACGGCTCAAAAATCCCCAAGCAACAACCAAGAATTCATTTCCCGTTTGGTAGTGGGTGTAATTTTGGGTTTATTGTCAGTAGCAATTTATGTTGCTGGTGCGATGGGACTGTATGACTATAATCCTAAAGCAGGTTTGATGTTGTTGGCTTTGTTAGTATTAGCGTTTGTATTTTGGCGGTTAGAATTTTTAGTCAAATCTCCTTGGGGTCGAGTTCTCAAAGCCATTCGCGAAGATGAAGAAGTACCCAAAGCATTAGGTAAAAACGTCTTTTGGTACAAACTACAATCTTTAATGTTAGGAGGTGCGATCGCTGGTATTGCTGGTGGTTTCTTCGCTTGGCAACTCAGCGCCATTTATCCTGATAATTTTCAGCCCCAACTCACCTTTGATGCTTGGATTATGGTAATTTTAGGCGGTTCTGGTAATAATATCGGCACAATTTTAGGTGCAGTCATTTATTTTGCTTATGATGCCCTGACACGGGAATTTTTACCAAAAATTGTCCCCTTGGATGTGGAACGCATCGGCGCTTTTCGGATTATGTTCATCGGTCTAATTCTCATGGTGCTGATGATTTGGCGACCTCAAGGTATTCTAGGTAAAAAGGAGGAACTTACTCTTGGTAAGTAATACAGCAGGAAACAGGCAATACAAAATATTCAGTAGGAGAGGGAGAAAATAAAGGATTTGTTAAAATAGTTAATACAAGCAGTTTATAGGGAGAAATAGCCATGATAGTTGCTACGGCTAAAAAAATGACCTTTGAAGAATTTCTTCAATTTGATGATGGTACAGATACTTTATATGAATTGGAGAACGGAGAATTAATTCCTATGCCTTTAGAAAGTGAGCTAAATCGGCGCATAGCAATGTTTTTATTAATCTATTTTTCTCAATTAGGTATTCCCTATTACCGCTTGAGTATGAAAACAGAAATGGCTGTATATAGTCGGCAGGTCGGGGTGCGTGTTCCTGATTTGATCGTGTTTTCTGAAGAATTAGCTCAGGTAATGCAGGGTGCTACACGCTCTCTAATTTTAATGGATATGCCACCACCTTTGTTAGTTGTCGAGATAGTAAGTCCAAATCAGGAAAATCGAGATTATCGTTACAAGCGTTCTGAGTATGCAGCACGAGGTATTGCTGAATATTGGATTGTTGATCCGATGCAGCAAAAGGTAACGGTTTTAGAGTGGGTAGAAGGTTTTTATGAAGAGCAAGTTTTTACAGTTGATCAGACAATTTGTTCTCCTTTATTTATGGATCTCAAGTTAAATGTAGCTGAGGTTTTACAAGGATAAAATATAATGAAAGCTATTGATAAAACTAGGCATTAAGTATTTGTCGAAAATCATTCATAAATCATTCATAATAATTAAAATTAAGTTGAGAATAAATCATTATGGTAAATAATATAGCATCCCCCCAATTTCCCCTATTAGCTGCTACCGGACTTTGTAAAAGCTTCGGTGGCATTCAAGCTGTTAAAGAGGTCAATATCGAAGTTATTAAAGGTAGCATTACTGGTTTGATTGGTCCTAATGGTGCTGGTAAAACTACTTTATTTAATTTACTATCAAATTTCATCCACCCAGATAAGGGAAGAGTGATTTTTGATGGTGAACCTATTCATAATTTACAACCATATCAAATTGCTCAACAAGGTTTAATTCGCACCTTTCAAGTAGCGCGAACTCTTTCGCGGTTGTCGGTTTTAGAAAATATGCTGTTAGCAGCACAAAAACAAACCGGGGAGAATTTTTGGCAAGTTCAGTTTCAACCGCACGTTGTCGCTAAAGAAGAAAAACAACTCAAAGAAAGAGCAATGTTTTTATTAGAGTCTGTAGGGTTAGACAAAAAAGCAAATGACTATGCTGGTGGTTTATCTGGGGGACAGCGCAAGCTGCTGGAAATGGGAAGGGCTTTGATGACTAATCCTAAGTTAATTTTATTAGATGAACCTGCTGCGGGGGTGAATCCCAAATTAATTGATGATATATGCGATCGCATTCTCAGGTGGAACCGTGAAGACGAGATGACTTTTTTAATTATTGAACACAATATGGATGTGATTATGTCCTTGTGCGATCGCGTCTGGGTACTAGCAGAAGGGCAAAATTTAGCCGTCGGTACTCCCACTGAAATTCAAAGAAATACTAAAGTTTTAGAGGCATATTTGGGAGAATAGACAAATGATAAAAATCAGCATTTTTACCCTTGGCTTGAACAACATAATTAAGCCAGTATATCAGTAGACTTTTGAGTTAAAATATTAGTTAGGAGGTAAGATATTTGTTTTCAATATCTTCATATGCTCGATATTGTTTACTTCTGGTTTTGTTTAACAATATTAACTCCCCATTTTTTGCCTAGAAACATTAAGATTTAATAATTCATTTTTCAATTGCCATATGTTATACACATTTGCAAGCAGAAAAAGAAGAAGAGGGTGTATGCTCCAACCAGGTACATCCCTTGTCGAAGCAGCTAGATTTTTGGGTGTAGACCAAAGCACCTTGTATACAGCTTTAAGAACAGGACAAATTCCCACAACTAGACGAAATGGTTGCACTGTCATTACTCAAGGTGCATTAATGGACTATCAAGCCAGAATGCGACACATTTTGTAATTCTGGGTAATTTTTTGGAATTTGCATCACCTTGATATAGCAATATTATCCTATCAGATACCTGACTTCTTAAAGAAGTCGGGTATCTTGTATATTATACTACTTTATAACTGTTATATTGCCATTTTTACCTTTACTTGAATTTGTAGGATTAATTGTTAACTGAAACAGCATTACCGCAACGTTGATTTGCTGGTACTGCTGCCATGATTTTTTGCGGATTTGGTAAATTTAAATTGGACATGAATTCAATAAAACTATCGCGGTTATGTCCTTGAAATCTAGGATTGTATTGCTTTTCTTCTCCAATAGTGGAAACTGTAAAACCGTTGTAATCATGTCCTGGATAAACTAAAGTTTCATCTGGAAGAGCAAATAGTCTTTCTGTGACTACATCAAACAAAGTTCCTGCATCACCACTTTGAAAATCAGTTCTTCCACAACCACGAATTAATAAGGAATCTCCTGTTAATAACTTTTCTTGGTTGACTAAATAAGCTAGATGACTGTCTGTATGTCCTGGTGTGGCGATCGCTTCAATTACAATTGATCCTAGTTCTAGAATTTCTCCATCTTTGATTTTTTGATCTGCACAATTCGCAGCTGCATTTTCCGGTATAGCTCCTAAACATCCGGTTAGTTGACGTAATTTACCTGTACCCGTAATGTGATCTGCATGAATGTGAGTTTCTAAACAGTAGTGCAGTGTCAAACCTAATTCCTGAATTAGTTGTGAATCTCGTTCTACCTGTTCTAATACCGGATCTACGACAATTGCTGCTTTTGTATTTTCGTCAGCAATTAGATATGTATATGTACTAGATTCCTTGTCAAAAAGTTGGCGAAATAACATTTTTTCACCTCCGCTCATTTTTACTTATTTAATCATATAACTATATGGTAAAATAATCAAGATAAAGTTATAAAATTCTTCTAGTTTTCTATGTCAGAGATATTTCCAGGCGCTCTTAGTCAGGTTGCAGAATATTTTAAAGTGCTGTCCGAGGTCAGTCGGTTACAAGTGTTGTGTTGTTTGAAAACTGGAGCGAAGAATGTAACCCAAATCATTGCGGAGACGGGACTAGGACAAGCGAATGTATCGAAGCATCTGAAGATTTTGACTCAAGCAGGTATTGTCAAACGGACACCGGAGGGAGTCAGCGTCATTTATGAAATCGCTGATCCTATTTTATTTCAGTTATGTGATTTGGTGTGCGATCGCTTATCCGTCAGACTCGAAGAACAAACCAAGCAGTTAGAACAACTCAAAATGTGAGGGGACTGGGGACTGGGAATTGGGAAAAATCTTCTCCCCTGCTCCCCTGCTCCTCTGCTCCTCTGCTCCTCTGCTCCCCTGCTGATTTCAGCTAAACTGTTTCCCTGCGTCTAAGTTAAATAACATTTGCAGAGTCTGCATACAATTACGTCTGGCCTCAACATCCTGTTGCGCCCGTAATTGTACCATTGGGTCATGTAATATTTTATTAACTATTCCTCTTGTTAAAGCCTCAATGACTTCTTGGTGTTTTTCTCCAAATTCCGAACCCAAGCGCGATAAAGCCTTTTCTAGTTCTTGTTCGCGGATGCTTTCAATTTTATTCCGCAGAGAACTGATAGTAGAAACAGTTTCTAAACTCCGCCACCACACATCAAAAGCTTCTGCCTCTTCATCTAGGAGTTTTTCCGCTTCCTGTGCCATTTTGCGGCGACTTTCGTAATTTTGCGCCACAACCGCTTTTAAATCGTCCACATTAAACGCCTGGACATTTACTAAATCATTTACATCTGCATCTACATTCCTGGGTACAGAAATATCAAATAACATCAGCGAATGATTAGGGTCTAAAACCATTTCTAACTTAGCCCGGTCTAGAATCGGTTCAGTTGCAGAAGTGCTGGTAAACACCAAATCACTATTAGCCACCACAGACATCATTTCCGGGAGCAGATGGATGACAATAGGTTGTTCTGGGAAATGTTTAGCTAATTCTTCCGCACGTTCACGGGAACGATTAACAATACTAATTCGAGTTGCACCCTTAGAAATCAGGTGTTGTACCAATAACCGGGACATTTTCCCCGCACCGAGAATAGCCACACGGTAGGGAGCTAAATTTTCTACTTTTATCTGAGCCAACTCCACAGCAGCGGAACTGATGGAAACTGCACCAGTACCAATACTAGTTTCGGTGCGAACCCGCTTACCAGCAGTTAAAGCTTGTTTAAATAAGCGATTTAAAATTGTTTTTATACCATTGTATTGCTGTCCCAGTTTGTGAGTATTTTTCACCTGAGCCAGTATTTGACCTTCACCCAGAACAAGACTATCTAAACCAGCGGACACCCGCATAATGTGCATGACTGAATCAGTGTGCATCAACATAAACAAATGTTGTCGCAGAGACATCACAGGTAATTTGCTGTGTTCTGCCAGAAACTGGGTAACTTCTTGAAGACCTTGAGTGATTTCATCACTAACAATGTAGATTTCCAGACGGTTACAGGTGCTGAGGATAGCTACTTCATCAATATGAGGATAGCTGAGGAGATGAGCGATCGCACCTTCAGTTTGAGGTTCGGGAATACTTAATTTTTCTCTAACTTCTACAGGGGCTGTTTTATGGCTTAACCCCACCACTGCAATATTCATTTCTTAAAATTGGTAATTGGTAATGGGTAATTGGTAATTAGTAATTGGTAATTGGTAATTGGTAATTGGTGGTAGTTTTTCCCCAATCACCAATCACCAGTCACCAATCACCAGTTACTACCGGAGTTGGATAACCTTGGGTTCTTCAAATAAGTGAACTGTATCTACAAAGCGAGCAGTTTTAGATTGGCTGGAAATAACCAAGCTTTGAGTTCTAGCACCACCGTGGAAGAAACGCACACCATCCATCAGAGTTCCGGGGGTGATACCGCAAGCTGCAAATAGCACTGTATTACCAGAAGCTAATTCGTCAGAATTGTATATCTTGTCTGGATCAGTGATGTTCATTTCTGCCAAACGGGCAAGATTACCTTCTCTGCTTTCACCAATCAAACCTGTTTGTACCACTTCTGGATCGTAAATCAATTGTCCTTGGAAGTGTCCACCCAAGCAACGCATAGCCGCAGCAGAAATTACACCTTCTGGTGCAGCACCAATGCCCATCAAGGCATGAATGTTAGTACCGGCGAAAGCGCAAGAGATAGCAGCAGAAACGTCACCATCACTGATCAGTCTGACTCTTGCTCCAGCGGTGCGAATTTCCTGAATCAGGTCTTTGTGACGGGGACGATCCATCACTACTACTACCAATTCTTCAACAGCACGGTTTAAGCACTCAGAAAGGATTTTCAGGTTTTCTGTAGCTGACTTGTTGATATCAACATGACCTCTAGCAGCTGCTGGTGCTGCAAGTTTCTTCATGTAGAAGTCAGGAGCAGCAAATAAACCGCCTTTTTCGGAAATTGCCAAAACTGCCATGGAGCCATTTTGACCATAAGCAACCAGGTTAGTACCTTCGCAAGGGTCAACCGCAATGTCAATTTCTACCAATTCATCAGGGTTACAGAAATTTTTTGCATCTGGTTGAGTACAGATACCGACTTCTTCACCAATGTAAAGCATGGGAGCTTCATCGCGTTCGCCTTCGCCGATAACGATGCGACCACGCATATGGATTTTGTTCATCCGTTCCCGCATAGCTTCTACTGCTACTTCGTCAGCAGTATTCTTTTCGCCTTTACCCATCCACTTCGAGGAGGCGATCGCTGCTTGCTCAACTACTTCAATAATCTCTAACCCAAGTGTATTTTCCACAGGACTGCCCTCTCAATTGCTGATCTTAGCGTCGTTTTATCTGGCCATTTCAGTTTTCAAGTCTACCAAAGTACGGATACATATAGAAAAAAGTTAAGTTTTACTGCTGTGAAAATCTAATTGGCACAGAATGAAAGAAAATAACAGTGCTTTTGTATCAACGCGGTAAATGATCTAGGCTAGAGATAAATAACAAAAATCTCTAAGTCAGAATATGCTGGACTTTCTCAACCCCCTTTTAGGTCGCCACCCAGAGCGTATCAAAGCCAACGTAGAAATTTACACTTGGCAAACCTGCCCTTACTGCATCCGCGCCAAAATGCTGCTGTGGTGGAAAGGTGTCAGATTCACCGAATACAAAATTGACGGTGACGAAGCAGCGAGAGCAAATATGGCAGAACGCGCCAACGGCCGCCGCAGTGTCCCCCAAATCTTTATCAATAATCAACATATAGGCGGTTGTGATGACCTGTATGAGTTGGATACCAAAGGTCAACTCGATCCTTTGTTAATTCAGGTGACAGGTGACAGTTGACAGGTGACAGCGAAGAGGCAGGGGGGCAGGGGAGCAGGGGGCAGGGGGGCAGGGGGGCAGGGAGCAGGGAGCAGGGGGAGATGAATAACTAATGACAAATGACAAATGACAAATGACAAATGACAAATGACCAATGACCAATGACCAGTTACCACCAGAATATCTAAAACACCAAAAATGGATGAATCGCGCCCTAGAATTAGCACAAGTGGCTGGTGATGCTGGTGAAGTTCCTGTAGGTGCAGTGATTATTGACTCATTGGGCAACTTAATTGCCGAAGGGGAAAATAGAAAAGAACGGGACAAAGACCCTACCGCCCACGCTGAAATGATTGCGATTCGGTCAGCTGCGAAAACCTGGCAAAGTTGGCGTTTGGATAAATGCACCCTCTATGTAACTCTCGAACCATGTCCGATGTGTGCCGGTGCCATAGTCCATGCACGTTTGGGGACACTTGTCTATGGAGTGGACGATACCAAAACTGGCGCAATTCGTACTGTTATCAACATACCCAATAGCCCTGCTTCTAATCACCGTTTACAAGTGGTAGGAGGTATTCTAGAATCAGTCTGTCGTCAACAATTACAGACTTGGTTTGCAGCTAAAAGGCATAAGCATAAATAACAGACAGAGGTAAAACTGTCCAGATAGCAAAACACAAATTACTCAAGAAAATCTACGGTGGACATAATCAAGTTTGCTTGATATTTTACCCGCTAACTGTCAGCCACCGTCATGATGGAATTTTACTCTGCTTCTACCAAATCTCAATCCCAATTAACAAATACCTCAGTAAATCCCCAGGTGGCTTCTAGCACGTCGCGGGTTTCTCCTTGGTTAACTCCTTTGGCCTATTGTTTGGGACATAACGTAGTTATACCGTTGTTTTTTGGTAATATTGACATCAGGGGTCAAGAAAATATCCCCAAAAATGGACCTGTTATTTTTGCACCTACCCACCGTTCTCGTTGGGATTCTTTACTGTTACCCTACGCTACAGGTCGTTATGTCACTGGTCGAGATATGCGATTTATGGTGACAAGTAGTGAGTGTCAAGGGATACAAGGCTGGTTTGTTCTCCGCATGGGGGGTTTTCCGGTAGATACTCAACGTCCAGCGATCGCCACTTTGCGCCATACAGTAGACTTAATGGTACAAGGAGAAATGTTAGTTATTTATCCCGAAGGTGGCATTTATCGGGATGGAAAAGTTCAACCCTTGAAGTCGGGTATTTCTCGTTTAGCTTTAAATGCTGAATCTATTCACCCTGGGTTAGAGATAAAAATTATACCCGTTGGCATCAACTACAGTCAACCTTATCCCAATTGGGGTACAGATGTGAATATTCACATTGGCGAACCTATCAAAGTTGCAGATTATATCAATGGTTGTTTAAAACAAAACGCTAAACACCTGACCGCAGATTTAACAAATAAATTACAACAATTAAGCCATCAACAATCAGAAATAACCTCTCATTCCTTTGCAGAAATGCCCAATTCTTAATTTGAAATACAGGACTTTGCAAGTAAATAAAGTACACATCTTAATAGGATAAATATTGTGGGGTGGTCATCCTGCCCACCCTTGTGTACCATTCTGCATTTTCAGGTAAATGAAGCACATATTAACAATCCAGATCCCCGACTTTTTTGAAAAGTCGGGGATCTATACCCTTGGTTTTTAATTTTTCTTATGCTCCATATCCTATTAGCAATTCCCAACCATTCAATTTACCCACATCTTGAGGTGAATAATCAATAACTTGTAATTGCCAATTTCCCCTAGCTCCTAAAGACAGTAATTGTTTTAAAACGGGATGCGATCGCACTGTATAAGTCCTTTCTAACTGAGTCTGTCTTCCCAAAGTTCGACTTTGTAATAAAACTTGAAGATTATGAGGAGAAATTAAATAAACTTCTAAATCTCCTAAAAAAGCGTGAAAGATATTAACTGTTACTTGAATATCTGCAATAGTGACATTTTCATTAACAGCGATCGCACTGCTAATTCCCCTTTTATCATAATCAGGAATCGGAACTTGGCTTTTATTTTCACCCCTGAGTTGTTTATTGACGCTTGATATGACTTTACCTAACTGTTGCGCTGCACGTACAGCTTTCGCTGCATTCACTTTACCATAACCAAACCAGATACAATGACCATTACTATCATAAGTACCCCCACGCAAACCCAATTGCGGATCGGCTTCAGGATCAACAATCTTATCAGTCGTTTCTTGTAAAATGCGGTTCACTTGTTGAGCCGTCAAATCAGGATTAGCTGATAAAATCAAAGCTGCTACCCCTGCAACTACAGGAGTCGCACTTGAAGTACCACCAAAGTTATTAGTAAAATTACCAGGGTTATAACCAGCTGCTCCCAGTTGATCCGTAGTAAACATTCCCAAGCCAGAAAGAGAAGTAGTAATTGTCGGTTGTGTGTAAACAAAACCTGTTTCTTGAAACCACATTCCCGGAGGAGCATTATTACTAGGAGCGCAGACAGAAATATTCGCTCCCCAATTACTATAAGCAGCTTTTTTATTCAAACTTGTAGATGCAGAAACCGCAATTACATCTGGATGAAGAGCAAAACCACTTAACCAAGCTGTCTTTCCTTGTAAAATATTCTTTGGCCAATTTTGCTCATTTATAGTCCCATCAATGGGACGGTTAGCATTACCAGCAGCAAACACAATCACACATCCTTTACCATTACGTCCCTGGGTAGCAGCACGAGTAATGGCTGCCTTTTGGCGCAAAGATAAAGGGAAATAAACAGCGGAAGCTCCCCAACTACAAGAAATGACACTTGCATCTTGATCAATTGCCCAATTAAATATATCCTCAATAGATTCATCATCTAAAAATCCAGTTGTGCGAATTGGCATTAAGGCACAACCAGGAGCAACACCAACAATTCCTGTGCCGTTTTCTTCAGCCACAGCTATCCCCGCACAAGCAGTACCGTGACTAGTTTCTTTTTCCCCAGGTAAAGGTAAAAAATCATTTTCTTTCAAATCTTTAGGAGCAACAACTTTACCCATACCTTGAAAATCTGGGTGATTCAAATCAAAAGAATCATCCACAACTGCTACTACCACAGAACGCACACCGCGAGTAATATCCCAAGCTTGTTCTACAGAAATATGTGAACCAATCCCCAAATGATTACCGCTATTATGGTTGAGATACCATTGCTGGGGATATAGAGAGTCACTAGGTTTATAATGTGGTTCCTGTTGAATAAAAATATTGGGTTCAGCAGCTAAAACTTCTGAAAGTCCTTGCAACTGGTTAGTAATTTTGAGGGGATTTTCTGTGGCTTGTTTGCTAAGGATAAAGATGAATGTATTAGGTAGCCCTGGAACTGGTTGATTTTCAATTAAGCCAAATGTGGCAGCTATGGTATTAATCTTGGCAGAGTCCACCCAAGTAGCAAATTGAATTGTGATTTGATCACTTAAATAAACATAAGTGCCTGGATTATCTTTAAACTTGTAAACATGACTAGCAAAAGCAACCTTTTCGTCAGCCCGTGCTTGAGACATAGCTGCTTCTAACTGGCTAGGTTCAACAGTGAATACTTCTAGTTCTGCTCTGGGAATAGTGCGCCGCCAAACTCCCCCAGACACTTGAGATAATTGCTCACGAGAAAAGTCAGCAGTCGGACGGATGGTAAAGCGTTCCCAAGCTTTTTCTAACATCAACTCTTCTCCACCACGTTGCAAAACCACTCCTTGGCTGCTTGCGGGTACACCTGTGGTTTGAGAATTAGAGGAACTAAGGCGTTGGGGTAGCCCACCGTAGGTATCGCTCATCATGGAATATTTTACTGAATATGCAGGGTTATAGGAACTCTATTCAACTGATGTACAGTCTACATCAGAGAAAGTTGTGATCTAGTTTTGCTGTATCTGAAGCACAAACCGAGTTAAGATACCCGAAGTTTCCATAATTTTTTTATAGACTTGTTACACTAATTGACCCCATGAACCTTACTGCTACTTCTTTATCAATTATAGCAATCCTTAGTCTGCTATCACCTGTGCAAGCTCAGGTAATACAGCTACCAGGCTCCAATAACCAAGCACAACCTATTGATGGTAACGAACCTAATATCCTCAGTCCTAATAGCCAAAGCAACAGCTTATTGAGCATGGCAGGTGGCGATCGCTTGATGAAAGAGGCAGAACAAGCTGTTTCAGGTCAAAACTACACTTTGGCTGCTAAAAAACTCCAAGAAGCACGCCAAGTTTATAACCAACTATCTAATTTTTATCAAGAGTTAAATGCTAGTTTTTCAGGCATTGACATCAGAGTATCCGATTCTCAACGCAAAAAAGCCCTAGAAACTGCCCAAAAGCGAGACGAAGCAACCTATCAGTTAGCCTTAGTACATCGAGCTTTAAATCAGCCAGAATTAGCAGTGCCATTATTGATTCAAATTATTAAGAGTCAAAACCCCACACGGGAATTAGGTAAAAAAGCTTATCAACAACTCTTTGAATTAGGTTTTGTCGATACAGCCTATCCCCGACAAGGCGCAAAATAGGGGATTGGGGGCTGGGCTGGGAGCAGGGGAGCAGGGGAGCAGAGGGGAAGTTTATTCTTCATCCTGACTCCTGACTCCTGTAACTCATGAACTACTAAATAGCAACTTAAGTTAATAATAGAGAAGTAAGCTTTTTTTCAGGAATTGCGATGATTACTCCGCAGCAGGTTGAGGAAATGATCAAGGCGGAACTGCCAGACGCACAAGTTCAGGTGCAAGACTTGACTGGTGGTGGTGATCACTATCAGGTGACAGTAGTTTCATCGCAGTTTGCAGGCAAGGGACTGGTACAACAACACCAGTTAGTTTATGGTGCGTTGCGGCAAGCTATGTCAACTGAAGCCATTCATGCCTTGGCTCTCAAAACATCTACTCCCGAAGCTTCACAAGCAACAAACTAATTTTAGATTTTTAGATTTTAGATTTTGAAGTGAGAATAAAAAACCTTCAATTCACAAATCGAAATCTAAGATTTTATTGAATATCAGCAACAAGGAAGTAAAAAAACATGACCCCAGAACTCAAAGAGAAAATTGATAACTTGCTACAAGAAAACAAAATTATGGTTTTCATGAAGGGAAACAAGTTAATGCCTCAATGTGGTTTCTCTAACAATGTTGTCCAGATTCTCAATACCTTGGGAGTTCCTTTTGAGACAGTTGACGTTCTCTCCGATAATGAAATTCGTCAAGGCATCAAAGAATATTCTGAGTGGCCAACAATTCCCCAAGTATATATTAATGGTCAATTTATCGGCGGTTCTGATATTTTGATTGAAATGTATCAAAAAGGAGAATTACAGCAACTAGTGGAAGTAGCACTAGCTTCCTAAATTTAATTTTGTGATACTTTTATGGCTCGTGGGAATGGAAAAAATTCCATTTTCATGAGCTTTTTTGGGGATTAAAATTTGATGATAATATCCAATTCTTTTTTTCTAGCGACCATAAACAAACGGCAAGCATTATAGACATTAACAACAAAGCCGATACAACACGAAAGGTAATCTGTGTACCAAAAACTAACGCCTCAATCGGTGCATTGGTCACATCCATAGTCGAACTTAGTTTAGCACTGGTGAGTGTTATAAAAGAAAATACAGCCCCTACTAACGGTACACCTGCTGTTTGTCCTAATATCCGCGATAAAGATAACAAACCTGAAGCAATACCTAAACTCTCTTTTGGTGCAGCCCCCATAATGGCGCTATTATTGGGAGATTGAAACATTCCCACCCCTAAGCCATAGGGGACAATGCCTATAATATAACTGACTACAGATAATTCAGTATCAAAGGTGCTAACTACTAAGCACCCAATCGCCATCAATAATAATCCAATTAAGCTAATAATCCGCGAGCCATACCTATCAGAAAGAATTCCAGCAATCGGTGCTGTCAAAACAATTATAATTGGCGGTACTGCTAACAATAAACCTGCTTCTTCAGTGGGATATTGTTTAACCAATTTCAGGAAAAAAGGTAGTATAAAGATGACTCCCGCCATCACGAAGTTACCTGAAAACCGCAGTGCTAAACCAAGACTAAACTCTAAAGATTTAAATATCTTCAAGTCTAACATTGGCTGTAATAAATGGGCTTCTGCTACTAAAAACCCTGCCAAACTGAGCATGGATACAATCAGCAAAATTAATGCTGTACTAGAACCAAATCCTTCACTTTGTAATGAAGTGATGCCAAGTGTAAAACAAGTTAAAGTTATGGTGAGAATTAATGTCCCAATGATGTCAAAGCTTTGTTTTGTTATATCAACAGCAGAAGATGGAACAAGATAAGCCACAATTAAACAGGCAATAATCCCAATCGGCACGTTAATTAAAAATATTAAAGGCCAGTCTCCTAAAGTAATTAGCAGTCCTCCTATTGTCGGACCTAGCATAATTCCCAGTCCAAAAACTCCGGCTCTAATACCTAAGCCAAGTCCTCGCTCTTCTGCTGGAAATACTTCTACAATCATCGCTGTTCCCAGTCCTGAGATAAACGCTGCCCCTAATCCTTGCAGTGCGCGAAAAGCTATTAAAAAACCTACATTTGGTGCAAGTCCGCACAAGAGAGAACTGAGAGTAAACACTATTAGTCCGGTAATGTAAAGCCGTTTCTTGCTCCACATATCCCCTAATTTGGCCGCACTGAGGACAAAAATAGCGATCGCTAACAGATAACTTAACACCACCCATTGAATGGTCGCAAAGCTTGTGTGGAGTGATTCCACCATAATTGGTAAGGCCAGGTTGACTATGTAGACATCCAAGGCAAAAATGAACACACCAATACTAATACCCAGTGTAGCCCACCATTTTCCCGATGCTTTTGTTGCTTCTCCTGTATTTTTAGATTGTTCTGCCTGGGTTTCTGAAATTAATACCATGTCCTCTAGTTAACTAAATTACTTATTAACCTGAAATCATCTTACTCATAAGTTGCTTAATAGTACAACGTTCGATAATTTCTGGTAGTTCCTTTTCAATATGGATTGGTGTGCCTCTTTTAGAAATTTCTTTAATCTCTTGGAGAATCTTAGCCACTATCTCTTTGTTTTTAGCCAGGTCTTCTCTACCTATCTGCTTCATCGCTAGTTCGACAGCACTACATCCCGACTGCATACCTAAAGCCACGCTACTTTTTATCCCCAGAATTTCTGGATTTAAACTTTGGTAGAGCCTGTCGTTTTTTGTGACAGCCTTAACATGAACACCTGCATAGTGAGTAAAAGCATTTTTCCCCGTCACAGGTTGGTGAGGAGGAATCAAAATATGAGAATGCTCACTGACAAAATCATATAAATCTTTGAGATAGTTAAGTTGCCAATTCTTTTCTTCTTCGCCCATATCTATTAAATTTATTAGTAATTCTGCTAAATCAACAATTCCTGCTCTCTCTCCTAATCCCATCACAGCAACATCAATAATATTAGCGCCTGCTCTATAAGCATCCAAGGCATTTGCTAAAGCTAACCCTTTATCATTATGGCAATGTACTTCTATTTGTGGATATAAACCACGATTTTCTAGTTCTTCTTTCAGAGTTTTTACATAAAAATAAATGCTGCGATGGGGATGGAAAGGTGTTGTATAACCAGTTGTATCAGCTATGCTAATTATATTCGCTCCTGCCTTGATCGCTGCGGTGGCTGCCTCAATCACATTTTCTATAGGCGATCGCACCGTATCTTCTGGTGTGTACCTTATTAATAAATCGGGTTTTTGCTCTTTTGCATAAGTTATTACTTCCACAATTTTATCAATTGCTGTTTCTAAACAGATGTTGTAATCCTGTTGTAATCTTTTCTGGGAAACACTAAAAAATACACCTAAAAAATCTACGTTGCAGTCTAAAGCCATCTGTACATTATCTATTCTACAAAGCGAATGAGCGCCAATCTTAGCTTGAAGTCCAGCCTGGGCAATTTGCTTTATAGCTAAGGCAATCTCACTATGTACAGCCGGATTACCAACTTCGATAATATCAACCCCAATCAGATCTAAAAACTGGGCTATTACTAACTTTGTTTTAGGAGAAAAATAAACTCCAGGAGTTTGTTCTCCTTCTCTTAAAGTCGAGTCAAGGATTTTAATCATGTCTACTATCAATTTAGGAAAATTATTTGCAAAAATTTACCAAAGATTTAACCTGATGACCTTTGCATTTTAATATACCAAAATACAAATAATGGTTAATACAGGATTAATTAATCTCCTCGTTCTTAAAATAAATTTTTGCCTACCTAACTTATTTATTTAGGATAAATTAACTAAGTAATTATTAGCGCAATATCCTGACATTTCGGTAACTTTTTACATAAAGCCACAAAAACTTATACATAAATTATTAAAAATATAAGAGCAAAATATACACACTAGTGCAGATTACCGCAAATACAAACAAAAATACGTACTAATAATTTTAGTCTGAACGTTTCTAATGTCCGCTGATACTAAATTCGCAAGCAATTTAGTGGAACTTTCTGCTTCACCATATCAGCCAAAAGTCCCCTCAGTCGCTTAACACCAAGGGGATGCACTTTCTCAATACAGTATTTACAAAATTTCATACCGTTGGATACAGTTGACCAATGCAAAAATTATGCTATGATCATCTGCGGCGATACAAGGTAGAAACAAAGAAACCAGTGAACGGTCTTTAGTAGTACCCGTGTTGTCTTTCTGGCTCTGGCTGTACCACAGCGAAGTTTGATCCATCGTACAAGTAGCGGCTTGCTTCTTCCTCCAGGCGATGAATCAGATAAGCCTCAATGGCGTTGCTTTGTCGCAGTGCGGCTAGATATCCATCCAAATACATCCGCATATCATCCATACGATAACCGCGATTCCATAACTCGACGAAGGCGTCGGTGAGTCTTTGGTAATAACGGATGGTTTGTGTGTCTTGGAGCATAACTGCTGTTTTAATCTCTTGGGAATGAGAATTGTATATGATTCACGCTCGAAAGTGAAGTATGACTTCCTTCTTAAGTATTAACCCAAAGTTAAGATATTGACGTTGGGTCTGACCCCTCAACAGATGAAAACTTAATTAGATCGTATTCTAGAAAACGTAGAATAGGATTATTTGGTAAACTAATTTTATGATTTGGCCTCCAAATTTGGTTGATTTGCTTATGGGCAGATAGAGCAAGTTAGTCACAACAAAATCTCATCTGCTTGCACCATCAGGGTGACAGAATCAACAAAGGTAAAAACCATCTTCTTTAAAGATAGTCTACCTATTTTACCATACTCCATTAGGAGGATGCTTAACCGAAAAAAAATTTTCCTTAACTAATCAGAGATAGGAAAGTGAAAATTAACCAAAATTAAGCTTATTTAAATTTATGGACAGGTTTTCTTTGAGGAAATGTAAAGATAATATCAATTGAAGTAACAAAGACTACAAAACCTTGAGCTTGAGCTTGTTAATTTGAGAGTCATCGACGCTAAGGGGTCTTGCCACTGTGGGATCGGTTTGTATTGAAATCGTTGAGGGGAATCCCCATCTGAGGTCGTTGCTGGGTTGGCACTTGCAACAACTGGAATACCGAGTACATCAAGCCGCCAGTATATATCAAGCAAGGGAAGTGTTTTTAAGCCATCAACCAACCCTAGTCATTCTAGATGCGGACTTACAAGATGGTGACGGTATCGAGTTTTGCCGTTGGTTGCATCGTCAGCAACAGCCTTTAATTCTCATGTTATCTGCCCGCAACAATGAAGCTGATATAGTTGCCGGTTTAAAAGCCGGAGCAGATGATTACTTAAGTAAACCTTTTGGGATGCAAGAGTTTCTAGCTAGGGTAGAAGCACTAATTCGCCGCAAGCGGACACCAACTGCACCGGCTTACTTGGATTATGGCACTTTACAAATCGATTTGGTACAGCGCCGGGTCCGTTTTCAAGGGGAGTTTATCGATTTAACACCCCAGGAATTTAGTTTGCTGTATGTTTTGGCGCAAGCAGGTGGAATACCTTTGAGTAGGTCAGAATTACTGCGGCGTGCTTGGCCGGACGCTATTGATAATCCGCGTACCATTGACACCCATGTTTTATCACTACGCAAAAAAGTGGAACTTGATCCGCGTCAACCCAATTTAATTCAAACTATCCGCAATGTCGGATACAGATTTAACATGGAAATTTTAAACGCCAATGTTCCACAATCACAAACAAAGTTAGCTAAAGAGAGATTCACCAATCCACGTTCTACCCTTGCTACTCAAAGCACTTAGGATGAGGAGACAGGTGACAGGTGACAGTTAAGAAGCAGGGGAGCAGGGTGTAGGGAGCAAGGGAGAAATTTTTTCCCAATCACCTATTACCAATTACCAATCACCCATTACCACTTTAAATCCATTCCTCCGATGCTTGATGTTCTGCTGCTATCAAGCTGGTTTTTAAGTCATCCCAGTCTATCTCAGGGGCTGGGTGGTTTGCCAACATTTGACCTTGCTGAAGATGTAATAAGCGGGTGCTGAATTTTTGGGCTAGGTCAAGTTGGTGATTAATCATCAAAATCGCGGTTGCAGGGGTTTGTGTAGGGGTTTGAGTTAGTTGGGTGAGGATATTCATCAAACGGGAAGCTTTACCAGGGTCTAAGCCTGAATTAGGCTCGTCTAGAAGTAAAATTTTGGGTTGGATGACCAAGGCACGAGCGATCGCTACTAATTGTCTCTGTCCGGCTGAAAGTTGTACTTCAGTGCGTCCTAACCATAGATCAGGAATTTGCAGTTGTTCTTGCCAATAACCGACTCGTTCCTGAATTTGCTGTTTGGACAAGCCGCGCAAAATTAAAGGATAAGCTAAGGCTTCCCCAACTGTCATCCCCAACAGCTTAGATTCTTGCTGTACAAGCGTCACCTGTTGACGTAGCTGGATGACAGGAATTTGGTGATACTCCTGATTTTCTAAATAAATTTTACCGCTGCTAGGTTCCGTTAAACGGTTGATGAGACGTAACAAAGAAGTTTTACCAGCACCAGCAGAACCAACAATAGTGATGCGATCACCAGGAAATACCTGAAAAGAAATATCCTGTAAAATCGGGTATCCAGGTAAATTACTTTGAGCCTGACTTTTCAGCCTCGTAAACAGATTAACTTGCTCTAGCCTGAGCATAGAAAATAAGGTTGTGGGGTGATGGGGAGCAGAGGAGCAGGGGAGATTAACTAATGACAAATGACCAATTACCCATTACCCAAAATAGCAGTATTAATAGTCCAAGCATCTACCAATAACAGTAACAGAGTACAACAAAATAAAATCACATACATCCAAGGTTGGGCTAAAGGACGGACATCTGTAGTATCAATACCTGTTTTTGCTTGCACAATATTTACCAACCTATTAAAACCAGCTACACGCATGGGTAGTAAATAGGCTTTTCCGTCTTGACTGAGAAAATAATAAACTAAACCGCCTTGACCAGTGGTGCGGGGTTTTAAGCTTTTAACATCTGACCAAGATAAAGACCAACCTTTGCGAAAAAAGCGCGGAACCCAAACTGGGTAAGTAACTTTAATTCCCTGGTCATCTATCATCACTCTTTCCGTCAACACCGCATATAATCCCACAAAACCGATGCTAATCCCTGCCCATAATAATTCTGGTGGTGTAGGTGCTTTGGTAACTTCCGCCAAAAAGGGTAAGGGGACTGTCAAGGCTACATATAGAGTTAACAGAGTAATTCTAATCAAGGGAGACAAGCGGAAAACAGAAGTTGAGGTATCGTTTGAGTTTGCTGTCACGGCTCGATTTTCATGCTTTTTCTTTCTTATTCTAAACAAAAACAATCCAAAATCCAAAATCCAAAATTGCATTACCCATTACCTATCTATTTCATCTTGATTTCATTTTGAGTTGGCATCTTGAGAGTTGAAAAGTATTGAGCTAATAAAAATGCTTATTTACTCTCCAGAACCAAGCTTTAGAAGCAGCTTACCAACATCACCGCTATATGCAACGGTGACAGAAGCATTAGGTAAAGTTCCCATTGTCCGGTTAAATCAAATTCACCCAAGCTGTCAACATCATCATCTCTATTTGAAACTAGAATCTTGTAATCCCGGTGGTAGTATTAAAGAAAAAAATGCAGCTTATCTTGTGGCTGAAGCCGAAAAACAAGGTTTATTGCTGCCAGGAGGTACAATTGTTGAATCTAGTTCTGGTAATTTTGGCATTGGGTTAGCAATTGTCGGTGCAACTAAGGGTTACAGGGTGATAATTGTCATTGATGCTAAAACCCCTGTCACCATGCGAAGAATGCTCACTGCTTATGGTGCAGAACTCGTCGAAGTTCCTTTGAGTGCTGCTGATGCTCAAGGTTCGATGCAGGTAGCAAGAATGGCAAAAGCTCAGGAATTAGCTGCAAATATTGCTGGTGCTTGGTATCCTTGTCAACATAAAAATCCTAGTAATACTGATGCCCATGCAATCTGGACTGCGCGGGAAATTGAAGCAGCTTTTGGTGGTGCGCCGGATGCTATAGTTATTGGAGTTAGCACAGCCGGACAATTAGGCGGTATCAGTCGCTACTTTAAAAAGTATTATCCCCAAACTAGAATTATTGGCGTAGATGTAGCAGGATCAGCGATTTTTGGTACACCCAGACACCCCTATAAGATGACTGGACTGGGTTTATCCTTCGTTCCCCCCAATTTTGATCCGCAAGTGTTAGACGCTGCTTATAGCGTTGATGATGCTTTGGCGTTTTCAGTTTGTCATGCTATGGCTAAACAAGAAGGAATGCTTTTAGGTGCTTCCACTGGTGCAATTGTGGCCGCAGCTTTAGCGGATGCCCAAAGATTTACTAAAACCCAAACTATGTTACTACTTAATCCTGACCGGGGCGATCGCTATTTAGAAACAGTTTACAATGTCGATTGGTTAAAAGAACAAAATATCAACATCCTGCAAAATTCACATCTCACCGAAGCAATTGCTAACCTGCTACCTGTACCCTTGGATATCGTCGGTAGGAGTTAAGAGTGAAACTGCAAGAACCACAATCTCAACCTGTTAGTTTAGGGACTTTATGGCGGGAGTTTCTGCCTTTATCCCTCAGTGATGTGACTATGGCCTGTGGTGATCCGATGATGACCACGACATTAGCTCATCTTCCTGATGCTCAAATTAACCTTGCGGCTGTAGGTATTGCCAAATCTTTGGCGATATTTTTTGAAAGTCCGATTATTATGATTCTGCACGCTGCTAATGCTTTGGCTGGTTCTCAAGATTCACGCAAAGCATTGTGGCGGTTTACATTATTAGTAGGTGGTGGACTGACTTTTTTGTTAAGTTTGTTGGGACTACCGATCATTTTTAATTTTGTGGGTGTGAGTCTGTTGGGTATACCCTCAGCCATGTTAGTTACAGTTAGTCAAGTATTATTACTAATGGGTGGTTGGCCGTTTGCGATCGCATGGCGGCGTTATTTTCAAGGATTATTAATTTATCATGGTCAGTCTCGCGCTGTTGCCAAAGCTAGTATTTTCAGGTTATTCACCTTAGCAATAGTCCTCACCGCCGGATTTTTATTACAAATATCTGGGGGTATACTTGCTGGATTTGCCCTTATAAGTGGGGTGATAGTGGAAGCCATCGCTGTAACAATTTTTGCTCATCGTAGTGGGGCAACTTTACCACCACAAATAGAACAACCTAATTTACCCCGCAATTTAGCACAGGTGTGGAAATTCTATTTACCCTTAGCTAATTCTATGATGGTTGTTTGGGGCGGAAGGGCGATATTAATTAGCATTCTTGCTCGTGCTGAAGATGCGACAATTGCTATTGCTGCTTGGTCTGCGGCTTGGGGGTTAGTTCTGGTAATTGCCAATTCTACCCGCATGGTACAGCAAATGGTGATTAAATATCGTCATCAAGTGAGCGATCGCCAACTATTGACTTTTGCTATCAGTGTTGGTGGTGCTTGTTCTAGCTTACTATTATTGATGAGTTTAACACCAATAGGCGATCGCATTGTTCAAAGTTTTATCGGTAATGATCTCACCCTCGCTAAAAGCATTAAACCAGTTCTTTTAATCTGTACAATTGTGCCATTATTTGTGGCTTTACAAAATGCAACTCAGGGTTTTTTGGTGAGTGAAAATCGTACAGGTCATGTAAATTTATCTACATGGTTAGGAACAGGAACTTTATTAATAATCGCCACTTATGCAATTAACAAAGGCATGAATGGGGCAATAGCCGCCGCTATTGCCATGATTACATCTATGTTAGTGGAAGTTACCTGTTTACGTTGGAAACGAGTGGCAAAATCAGCGTAAACTAGCCTGAGTATGGCTTGGTTGGTAAAATTATCCAATTTTTTAGGATTGGGGACAAATCAACTCATAATAATGCCTCCTGTCCCGCTAGGAATACATAATTCATAATTGAAAAACTCCTGCCTCTTACC
The DNA here is from genome assembly GCF_014696825.1 of Anabaena sphaerica FACHB-251. Classification (NCBI taxonomy): domain Bacteria; kingdom Bacillati; phylum Cyanobacteriota; class Cyanophyceae; order Nostocales; family Nostocaceae; genus Anabaena; species Anabaena sphaerica. The sequence goes on from NZ_JACJQU010000004.1 coordinate 189,248, forward strand.
TCTTGCTTTTTGCCACTGACAAGTGACAACCTATGGTAAATACTTTTGCACCACAGTCCAACCAGTTAGAGATACCCAAGCAAAACCGACAAATAAAACAATATTCAAACTAATGTGTAAAGGTCTAGCCCAAGGTTTTCCCAGACTAATTTGAGTTGCACTGAAAGCGGACACTAAAACCAAAGCTACCACTATCAAGCCAGCGACTAGATGTGAAGAGTGACCTAAAGAACCAAAATGTCCTAAAGTGCCAACAATGCCAACGGCCAGAAGTAGCAGCACTAAACTAACCATCGTGATGCCGATTGTATAATGAAATGTTTTTACTATATTATTGACCCTTGGTAATAGAACACCTATGGGAGAACGTCCTGTGTTTCTTACTTGCCACAGCCAGAAACCTGTCATACCTAAGAAAGCATAAGCTAAGATTGACAACCCCATAGACCATGCGGCTATTTTCCACAACCATAAGAAAGAAGGTAGATGCATAAGTTCAGTTATTAATGAAAGTTATAGACTGATTGCGTCCCTGTTTTTTAGCACGGTACAACGCTTGATCAGCTTGCTCGATGAGGGCGACTACTGATAGTTCAGAAGTAGGTATCATGGTGGAGATGCCAAGACTAATAGTAACAATATTGCTGACTTCAGAGGCTTGATGAGGAATGGCTAATGATTGAATAGCAGCGTGAATGTTTTGTGCAACTGCGATCGCCCCTTCAACATCAGTATTAGGTAAAATAACCACAAATTCTTCTCCACCGTAGCGAGCTACTAAATCTGCTGGACGACACACCACCTGTTGCGCGGCCTGAGACAGTTTGGTGAGGCACTCATCCCCCAATTGATGACCGTAATGATCGTTATAGCGTTTAAAATAATCAACATCAAATAATAGCAAAGATAAAGGTTGCTGTTCCCGATATAGCCGCAGCCATTCTTGCTCTAAACGATGATTAAAGCAGCGACGATTGGCAATCTGAGTTAACCCGTCAGTATTTACTAGCTTTTCTAACAGACGAGTAGCAGCAGCCAATTCTTCATTGGTCTCTCTCAGTTTAGCTTCTGCCTGTTTCCGCTCTACCAATTCTTTCTGCAACTTCTCAAAAAGATCAGCTTGTTGAATAGCGATCGCTAATTGGTTAGCGATCTGTTGTACAAAATCAATCTCAAACTCTTGCCAGTAACGAGGTGCAGAACATTGATGGACACATAGTAAGCCCCATAAATCTCCAAGTTTGAGCAATGGTGCAACTAAATTAGCCCGAATCTGAAATTGCACCAGGATATCGCGGTGACATTTTTGCAACCCAGCCTGATAGATATCTGCTATAGCCTGGATTCTACCTTGCTGATAAAAGGTGACGTATTTTTCGGCAAAACAATGATCTTGAATGATAGTACCCATGGCCGAGTCAAATCCAGTCCCTACAGTTTCAGCAATAAATTCACCCATGTGAAAATTAGAGTCGGGATGGAACTTAAAAATACCAACGCGTTCAGCTTTAAGGCATTGACAGATACCCACAGAAGCAATATCAAAAATGTCATCTAAATCAAGAGATTGATGAATCCGTTGGGTAATTTTTCGCAGCAGAATTTCTCGATCTGCTTGTTGGCGAATAATTTGCTCGGCGCGTTGGCGTTCTCTAAGTTCAAGTTGAAGTTGCGAGTATAAATTAGATTGTTGAATAGCAATAGAAAGTTGGTTAGATAGACGTTGCAATAAATCAATTTCCCAATCTTCCCAATTACGAAAGCGATCGCATTGCTGTAAACAAATCGCTCCATTAGGCTTTCCCTGATAGGAAGTACGCACAGCCAGCATAGATTTCAAACCAATTTTCTCACAGAGTGGAGCCACAGCTTTTAAAAGTGGATCAGCAAATACGTCAGGAGATGCCAGCACCTGATCTTCAGCCATCATCTTTTCTGCATGGGCATTACCAATAACGGGAATTTCCCATTTCATTAAAGATGTTTGTTCAGAAGATAGGTATTCAGCAACAATAGTTAGCCCAGGTGTAGGCATATCAGTGTAAGAATGAATCAAACAGCGATCAACTTGAAAGAGTAAACCAATTTGGTAAGCTGCGGTATCAAAAATTTCTTGACTATTGAGACTTTGGCGAATGTTGTGAGTAATTTGCTTTAGGAATAACGTCCTTTCGTACTGTTGTCGCAGAGCTAATTCCGCTTCCTGTTGAGCGCGGATGGCTGCCTCTGCTGCTTTCTTGGCCTTGAGAATTTCATCTTCATACTGGATACGTTGATGGATGGGGATAAAGATGCAGTCATTGACAAAGCTACCTGCGCTCTCTCGACGCACGGCATTAACAAGCACAGGTATATTAATTCCCTGTTTTGATTTTAAGGAGAAATATATCTCCTCTACCTTCCCGTGCATCTTCAACATTGGGAAGAAATGAGTTTGATAAAAAATACGACTGGCAATCGGTAAAATTGATTCTATTTTCCTGCCCCATAATTCATCGGGTTCGTACCCAAGTAATGCCAGTAGTGTGGCATTGACGATCACCACAGTGCCATCGTCAATAAATGAGAGGAAGCCACAGGGCGCATTGTTAAGTAGCGCGTCTATCTTAGGCATTAAACGTTAATAGATCATAATTAATTCGTAATTCGTAATTCGTAATTTATTTTCCTCCTAAAAGATGTTAGATGCTGTCACCAATTGTTTCATTCTGACTGGTTTTGCTATATATTCAATAGCACCTGCGGCTAGACATTTTTTCTGATCTCCTAATCCTAATATGGCTAGTGCAGTCAGTGCGACAATTGGTACTTGGTCTAATTGGGGATTGGTACGTAATTTTTGGATCGCTTCTAGTCCATCCATATCTGGCATGGCGATATCCATGAGAATCAAATTGGGAATTTGGGCATTGGTAAGGGCGATCTCGCTTCTAGTCCATTTGTTGTCAAAATCATCCAATACCCGCGAGCAATGAGATATTCAGAGAATGTATCAAGATTGGCTAGATTATCCTCTGCTAATAAAATAACTGGTTGTGGGGCTGGAATATTAGCAGGATTAGGGGCTTCCAAGAAATAAATGATCCCGATTAACGTATCGCTAAAGCGAAAGCTCCGCTAAGGCGTAGCGTGCGCGCAGCGTAACCGCAGAAGCGTAGAGAAGCCAGTGCGTTGGGGAGACAGCGCCGTGGGCGGGTTCCCCGACTTGTAGCAACTGGCGCGACACAGAGAAATAAGGGTTTGAAAGATTTTTCGCGTTAGGTCGTTGAGTGTTTTTTATTTGGAAGTCCCTTAGCAACAACTCTACTAATTCAGGTTTATTTGGTTGAGCATGGACTAAGCTAGTCAAAACATGAAAGGGTAGAGTAACTGTAAATTTGCTACCTTGCCCAACTCGTCTATTTGGTAACTCATGTTGGCAATGGCAATCAGTTAATATCCGCCGCTGTCAGATATTCCTTAATTAGATCAATAGTTTCTCCTGGATGGCTCATGTGTGGGCAATGTCCGGTAGCCTTCATAAGTTTTAGCGTACTCCCAGACAAATGGCGATGCAGATAATGTCCCACTTCTGTGGGGGCGATCGAATCCTCTGTACATTGTAAAATCAGAGAAGGTACTGTCACCTTGGGTAAATCACTACGGTTATCAGAAAAAAAAGTAGTTTTAGCGAATACACTGGCAAGCACGGGATCAGTTGAACAAAAACTAGCCTCAAGCTCTTGAGTTAGTTCTGGTTGATCCTCATTCTTCATGATCACAGGAGCCAAAAAGCTTGCCCAACCAATGTAATTTTTATCCATGATATCCAACAGATCCTCAATGTCTTGGCGCTCAAACCCTCCCACATAATCAGGTGGATCATTAATGTAGCAGGGTGAAGGACTGACAAGAATGAGGCGGTCAAACAGATGAGGCGCTTGGATAGAGGAGAGAATACCTATTACACTACTGACAGAATGCCCGACAAAAAACACGTCCGTCAACTCTAATGCTGTACAGATATCGAGGATATCCTGGGCATAACCTTTAAGGTTGCTGTAGCGTTCAGCACTATAGGCACTAAGATCAGACTTCCCTGAGCCTACATAGTCGAATAAAACAATTTTGTAGTCCTTCTCGAAAGCCGGCGTTACAAAACGCCACATATTCTGATCGCATCCAAATCCATGTGCGAACAATATGGGCTGTGTACCTTGTCCGAAAACGGTGACATTGTTCCGTAGGAGAATGTTATGAGTCATCATAAAAACACGAATCTTGATGTTGATTATAGGGATTTTTTCGCTTTTATAGCAAGTTACAAGGGATACACTGGGGAGAATAATATATTACTTTCTGCCTTCTGCCTCCTTCAGCAGTAGAAGATCACGGACTGATTGCGCCCCTGTTGTTTGGCACGATAGAGCGCCTGATCCGCTTGCTCAATCAGAGTAGCAGATGATAATTCAGAAGTTGGGATCATGGTGGTGATACCAAGACTAATAGTGACTGTATCGATTACCTCAGAGGCTTCGTGAGGAATTGCTAGAGCTTTAATGGCAGTATGTATGCGTTTAGCGATCGCGATCGCCCCTTCAATATTAGTATTAGGTAAAATAACCACAAATTCTTCACCACCGTAGCGAGCTACTAAATCCGCCTGACGACACACTACCTGTTGCACCGCTTGAGCGATTTTGCTCAGGCACTCATCCCCCAGTTGATGACCGTAGGAATCGTTATAGCGTTTAAAATAATCAACATCAAATAACAGTAAAGATAGAGGTCGCTGTTCTCGGTTTAGTCGCTGCCATTCTTCCTCTAAACGATTGTCAAAACAACGACGATTGGCAATTTGCGTTAACCCATCAGTATTTACCAGCTTTTCTAGTTCTTGATTTGCCAGTCTGAGGTTATATTCTGCTTGCTGCAAAGCTAATTCTGCTTGTTTGCGTTCGCTCACATCTAACACAACACCATAAAATGCAATCTCTCCATTTTCCCGCAGTTCTGGTCTAGACCTGGCTTTTATCCACTTGAGTTTTCCTGAAGGGGTGATAATGCGCCACTCATACTCAAAAAGAGACATAGTTTCTAGGCTGTGAGTCACCGCTTCCTCATAACCGACACAATCGTCAGGATAAAACTGCTCAAAGCAGAGGTGGGGGTTTTTAAGTATGTGTTCAACAGTAATTTCATGAATATCTTCAAAAGCACGACTCATATATTCGTAATACCAAGAGCCGTCTAACCGCCTGACCGTAATATAAATCACGCCTGGTGAAGATGCAGAAATCTCTTTGAGGCGTTTTTCGCTTTCAAGTAAGGCAAATTCTGCTTTTTTGCGCTTACTAATATCTGTCACTCGCACTAAATCAATAACTTGACCCGCTATATTAATGCGTTTTACTGCCAAATTACCCCAGAAATTATGGACTTTTTTAGTAATGTATTCTACTTCTCGACTCCAAAAGCCTAACTTGGCTATATCGTCAACAATCATGACCATTTCATCATCGGTAAATCGTTGTTTTTGGAAATTCTGCCCATCAGTACCAATTAGTTCTTCTTTGCTGGTAACTTCAAACATTTCCACAGCGCGGTTATTGCAATCAAGAATTAACGGATTGGGAACATCGACCAAAAAAATTGCATCGGTGGATTCGTTATAGATGGCTTCTCTAAAATCTCGACTTTTCCTAAGTTCTAACTCTACTTGTTTGCGATCAGTGATATCTTGAGACGTTCCTAAAATTTGCTGAACGTTGCCATCCCCAGTTCTAGAAAATACCGTATCTCGACTATAAAGCCAACGCCATTGACCTTGAGCATCCTTAACGCGATACTCTATTTCAATGAACTCATGATCTTGTAGACTTTCACACTGTTGTATCGCCTGATAAACCCGATTTAGATCATCAGGATGACAGATAGTGGGAAACAAGTTAGCTCCCATTTCCCGAACTTCTGCGGCAGAATAGCCCAAAATCTCGCCTACAGAACGATTCATGTAAACATTTTGCTGCTCGGTAAGGTCGTAAATATAAAGTAGGTTTGGCGTTAGATATGTAATCTTTTCAATAAAATGCTGGCTCTCGCGCAATTTATCTTCGGCTTGTTTGCGTAATTTAAGCTCCTCGTAGAGATCGCTAACATCTTTCATTACGCCAATGACACAATCTTGCCCATCCAACCATTCCACCCTAGCTGACATGAGAACTGTCTTGATTTGCTTTGAGTAAGTGCGAATTACAACTTTAAAATTCTGGATAATTCTTTTATTAACTAGCGTTTGTCTGAAGTGGTGAAAATCCTCTATATTTTCCCACAATTCCAATTCCATACAAGTTTTGCCAATGAGATTTTCTGGGTTATCTCCCCAAAATTGGCAAAAACTTTCATTAACATTCAAAAATCTTCCTTCCGCTAATGTGGCAATCCAAACAGGGTTAGGTGTGGTATGAAAAATAGTTGAAAATTTGGTTGTTGATTCCTGAAAGGCTTGTTTGATTTGAGCGGACATCTGGTTAAAGGATGTTGCTAAAACTTTCAATTCTGCTATGGCTATATCCTCAGATAAAGAATCTTGCCACTCTCCCTTAGCCATTGCTTGACTAGCTCGACTTAATTGCAAAATTGGTTTAGCTATCCAATATGCTGTGAGTCCACCTGTACTAATAGCAATTAACAGCGCCAAGCCACAGATGAGAAGGGTTTTGTGGTCATTAGCATGAATTTCTGCCATAAATTCCGTTTCGGGAATTACTGTCACCACAAGCCAATTTAAGCCGTAATCGTCACTGTAGGGCGTAACTCTCACAAAGGGTTTTTGCTCTAAAGCAGGGCGGAAACTTTGAGAACCGGAAATAGCTTGCAAACTACCAAACCGTTGCATCAAATCCTGTGTTACTTCACGGATAAAAGGTTCACGGCTATTTAAAGCTTTGAGTCGTTGGGCTTTACCATTGATGATATTGGCTGGAGATTCATCCTCTGAACTAGCAACAATTAATCCTGATCTCTCGATGATGAAAATATTACCGGATCTTCTATGATCTAGTGTTTTCAGAAATTGACTGATTTGATTTAATTCTAAATCTATACCGAGTACACCAAGCAATTTTTTCTGTTTGTCATAGACAGGAGTGCTGGCTGAAATGCAGATGCGATCAGGTACATCTGCCCATGTATAAATAGAACTCCAGACAGGCTTACCAGCTTTAACTGCATCCCAGTACCAGGCAGCGTTATTATACTGGGGGTTTTTCAGAGTAGCTGCTAACTTGAGCCGATTTCCCTGATTATCTACTGCGTAGCTGCGACTGTAACTACGATCAGATATGGGAATTTCTCCAATTTCTAACTTATTACCCAGCCCATAACCCGCACCAATAAATCCTCCCTCCACACTACCAAAGTTAACATAAGCAAAATTGAGCGATTGCGCGGAGCGCACTGCCGTAGGCGATCGCATTTGCCGATAAAAATATTTTCCCAAGGTATTAAAATCATTCAAGTCTAAGATTCCCGACTCGAAGGCATCCAGATTCATCTGGTTGATTTTTTGGGCTTTCCCCAAATAACTATCTAGATGTTGCTCAATGCGATCGCTCACCTCTATCATTAATTGATCTGCTAATTTCTCTACAGCCTCCTGTCCGCTCCGGGAAGAAAAATAGCCCACCAGTGTCACCACTCCGACTGTTTGCAAAACAAACGGCACAATCAGCAGGACTTGCAGTGGCAATTTTGCAAATGTTTTAGCGAACCAGTTGACGGAAGCATTATTCATATTCCAAGTACGGAGATACTTGATTTTAATTTAAACACTTGCAGAAATGACAAACGACAAAAAAAAGGCTGCTGAGTTCAGCAACCCTTAAATTAGGAAAAATTGTTTTTTTAAATCAACAGATACTAATCCAGCAATTTTTGAACCTTTGCCGATTTCAAACCTTCCCAAATATCATGCCCCCAGGTTTAATAAAAACTCATGCTGTGACTGGTAGGTTTTCATGCTGGCTGTGATATTTTGTAAAGGTTTTGTGGTATCTTCAATTTTTGTATTAATTTCGGACACCATCACATTGGTGTTTGTAGCTTCTATTCCTGCTGTTGAGTCTGGATCACCCTCATCACTACTGGGTTCGCTGAGTGCAAGGCGATCGCACGGGATAGTATCCGATAAAATGGCACTTGCCATCATCCCCGTGTGAATTTCCATCTGAGCTTCTTTTGAAGCTTCAAAAACCAGCCGTTGTCCAGGAAACACAACCCTTTCAAAGTACCAGTTAGGAATATTGGAGATACGAGCCACCTGTATCTTACTCGTGGCATTGACGTAGCAGCAGAGAATTTTCCCCGATTGCTCCGGTGGTAGAGAATCTAATATTTGAGCCATAACTGCTGAGGAGCTTTTACGCCACAATTTTACATTACACAAGCAAAACTAACATCGCACGATCCCCAGTTGCTGTAACTCCGACTACCAACTGGAATTTTCTGCATTATTTCTATCTAAAGTTATGTTTTATTTATAAAAATTTCCTGACTATATCTGATTTTTTGCAAATTTATACATTATAAACGCAATCTTTTCAGCTTTTTTGCTGATCAGCACTTCGACTAAAAATGTCATCCCCAGTTCCCCAACATCTTTGAGCAGTTGGGGATCTACCTCCTGAACCTTCTATGTTTAATTATGTTGACCTACTTATCTGCGGACTAACAGGCTCAAATCATCGCTTTATGAATAAACTCGATGTTATGGTAAAGATATATGAAACTTTTCTTATAAATTCTATCCATCAACAACCACTAATAATTTTGATGCCAAGCAATTTTACCTTTTCTCACTCTTAACTAAAAGTAAATTTGCGAATATCAAGAATTGGCGCAAATGTCAAGCCAAATATTGGTAAATTAAGATTAACCAAACAAACGCACAAGTTCAAACTGGATATTTCTCTAAATTCCCCCTAAACATTGGCAAGATGGCAGTTCAAACAACTATGATGGAAAATCGAATTCTCTACGTTCGCCTTCCCTGTAACCCCATCTTTCCCATTGGGGTTGTTTACCTTTGTGATCACGTCCACAAGATGTTTCCCCACATCGAACAGCGGATTTTTGACTTAGGCACAGTGCCACCTTTAGATTATGCCACTGCTCTAGACCGCTGTATTGATGAATTTAAACCCACACTCCTAGTCTTTTCTTGGCGAGATATTCAAATATATGCTCCTGTAGGTGGACGGGGCGGAAACCCGCTACAGAACGCATTTGAGTTTTACTATGCCAAAAACCCCTTGATCAAATTACGGGGTGCATTAGGCGGTTTAAGAATATTTATCGCCTACTATGTAGAGCTATGGCGTAACTTGGGATTAGTTAAACGCGGTTTGAAACGCGCCCAAAAATATCACTCCCAAGCGCGTGCAGTTGTCGGTGGTGGTGCAGTCAGCGTATTTTACGAACAGTTGGGTAAAAGCCTACCAACAGGAACAATTATTTCTGTAGGTGAAGGAGAAACCTTACTGACAAAATTCTTAGGTGGCCAAGAGTTTCGGGATGAACGCTGTTATGTAGTGGGAGAAAACCAACCCCGTAAACGCCTGATTCATGAACAACCAACACCCTTAGAGAAAACCGCTTGTAACTACGACTACATCGAAACCATCTGGCCAGAATTTAACTACTACCTGCAAGATCAAGATTTCTATATTGGTGTGCAAACTAAACGCGGTTGTCCCCATAACTGCTGTTATTGCGTTTACACTGTAGTTGAAGGCAAGCAGGTACGCATTAATCCTGCTGATGAAGTTGTGGCTGAGATCCGCCAATTATATAATCGTGGTGTTCGCAACTTCTGGTTTACTGATGCTCAATTTATCCCCGCTCGCAAATATATCGACGATGCTATAGAACTATTACAAAAGATTGTCGATTCTGGCATGACAGATATAAACTGGGCAGCATACATCAGAGCAGACAACTTAACACCAGAGTTGTGTGATTTGATGGCGAAAACAGGGATGAACTACTTTGAAATCGGTATTACTAGCGGTTCTCAAGAACTAGTGCGGAAAATGCGGATGGGTTACAACCTGCGGACCGTTTTGCAAAACTGCCGTGACTTGAAAACAGCTGGTTTCAATGATATGGTTTCTGTCAATTACTCATTTAACGTTATTGACGAGCGTCCTGAAACCATCCGCCAAACTATTGCTTATCACCGGGAACTGGAAAGAATTTTTGGCGCGGATAAAGTCGAACCTGCCATTTTCTTTATTGGACTCCAACCCCATACCCACTTAGAAGAATATGCCTTTAAAGAGGGTATCCTCAAACCAGGCTATGATCCTATGAGTTTAATGCCCTGGACAGCTAAAAAACTCTTGTGGAACCCGGAACCACTCGGTTCATTTTTCGGGGAAGTCTGTTTACAAGCTTGGCGACGTAATCCTAATGACTTCGGACGTGAAGTGATGAAGATTTTAGAAGAACGGTTGGGTTGTGCTGACTTAGAAACAGCACTTTCAGCGCCAATAGAAAAGACACAGAAACAGTTAGCTGGTGTATCATAGGAAACAAAGGAAGATGGTACATTTTCAATAGACTTATTGCCAAAGTATTTTTTGTAAGAGTTGGGAAAAGGTGAGAGGTTAAATAGTAAAGGAAAATTTTCCGCCTTTACCCTTTCCCCAACTTCTGCAATAAGTCTAATTTTGAATTTACCCCTTTCCATCTGCGTTTTTTTTTACCAAAACTCATGCTAGAAGGTTCAATTCTCCAACAATTAGAAATAGCTTATCGCCATAGTACCAGACCTATTCGCTTTGGAGTGTATTACAAAAACACTTTAGTTGCTCTGTGTCACGCTTTGGAAGACCATATTTTAAATAAAGAAGATCAGCCGATAGTCATTACCTGTTTCCAACGGGGCAAATGGTATCTGCAAGAAGCCGAAAGATATGCAGAGATTGCTAAATGTAGCCGGGATATTGCGATTATTGCTACTAGTGATGCTGGTTTTGGAGAACATTCCACTAGTCAACTAGCAAATGTAGATTTGGTGGAACTACAAACAGCTGATCCGTTAGCCCAAGAATGGCACTTGATTATTCTTTCTCCCCAATACACATCAATGGTAATTTGTCAAGAATTATCAGATGAGGATTATGGGATTGGAGGGCTACCAGGGTCGGATTTGGAGCGTAAATTTTATGGAATGTGGACATTTGAGCCGGATTTGGTGTTAAAAGCCGCAGAGTTAGCGATCGCTCACATCGCCAAATACAACCCAGAACTAGCCCAAAAACTCACAGACCATAAACAAGCCATTCAGACAGAAATGGCTGCGCCAGAAGAGATAGGTGCAGTTGTCTCCCGTGTCATTGACTACTTAAAGACGGGTGAAAATACTTTATCTTCATCCACAGCCACACGCGAAAATACTCTGAATCGCAACTTAGTTTCTAACGAAGTCCAGGCATTTTTGCGGATGGCACAACTGATGGATATAGCAGATATCCACAACCCCATGGCCGCAGCAGAAGTAGCAGCGATCGCCGAAACAATGGGACAACTGCTAGACTTACCCGCATGGCAAATTAAAAGATTACGTCTAGCAGGGTTACTACACCGCATCGACCCACTTCAACAAACTGAAAGCATCCTCTCAGCACCCACAGGTGACGAAGAAGCACCTAGCTGTCTTCTAATTCCAGGGGTGCAGGTATTGCGAACAATGCCCCGACTACGAGCCGTAGCCCAAATTATCACCCATCAAACCGAGTGGTGGAATGGCACAGGAGAACCAGCAGGTTTAGCTGGGGATGAAATTCCCTTAGAATCAAGAATTTTGGCATTAGCAGCAGACTTCCAATGGCGAGTGAGTCAGCAAAAATACTCAGACACAAGTGGGCAAGATATATTAACTCAAGCCCTGGATCAATGCCGACAGCAACAATCTACCCGCTTTGATCCTAAACTAATAGATACCCTAACTTTGTTAGTCATGGGTTTACAACAGGGACTCAATTTATCCATCATGACACCCAAAGTTAGTAGTAGTATGTGGTTACTTGATTCCCGATGGGACAGCCACAGCAAAAGTAGTGAGACAACCAGTTATCCCCAATGAATATTGAAGCCATAAGATTAGGAAAAATTAAAGAACTCCCAGGATCAGACTTAGAAGACGAGGAACTATCCCAAATCGATTTAAGCCGCGTCAACTTAGCCGGTGCTACCCTTGTTGGTACTAACTTTGCTGGTTCAAAGCTGGAAGGCGCACATTTTGAAGGCGCAAATTTAATGGGGGCTAACCTGCAAGAAACTGACTTGCGGGCTAACCTGATGGGAGCAAACTTGATGCAAGCGGATTTAACCAGTGCGGACTTGCGGGGAGCTAATTTGCGTGGTGCTAACTTCATGGGTGCTATACTCACCGATGCCTGTTTAGCAGGTGCTTTCTTGAATGGTGCTAATTTAATGAATGTTAACTTGCAAGGAGTTGACTTTCGAGGTGCTGACTTACGTGGTGCTAACCTGATAGGAGCAAATCTTAAAGGTGCAGATTTGAGTCGCGCTGATTTGCAAGGGGCATTATTAACTCAAGCCAATCTTGAAGAAGCAGACTTACGAGAAGCTAACTTAGCCGGGGCGAATTTAACCGGAGCTAATTTACTTTGTGTAGAGTTAGAAGCTGCAAATTTAATCGGCGCAAATTTAGAACAAGCTTGTGTGGTAGGTACAATACTGGAAGTTTTTCCTGAATAATTTTAGTTTGATATTTTGCCATACAAATTTAATTTCAGGTAAGCCTCCCCTCTGACTCACCAATGACTAGCCAGAAGATATATAGGAATCCGGTTTGATATATATCCCTTACGGGAGGTGTAGCCATAATTATTTGCGTAGGTAGGCAAAAGGCAAGAGGGAAAAGGGTTTCAGATAATTCAGATGGAAGGAGTCCTATAATTCTAGATATCTTATGAATGATGCCTTTAGTCGCACCCAAGAATGGTTCACAGTATTCGCTTATTTAACATTTACTGTGTTTATTATTTGGCGCGTTTTTACCGCACCAAATAAATAATAAATAAGATTTTGCTGTAGTTTCCTGTTTGTGACACAACCCACTTTGAATATAATATCAACACATTGGTATTGAGGAAAATCAACATGGCGCTGATTGATGGTCTTGCAGATGATAATAAAAGACAAACACTGGTGGCTGATTGCACCAATTTATTAGAAACACAAGTTGCTTCCATAGGTGGAATTTCTGGACTGGCCATCAAAGCTGGCTATGGTGCTATTAAAGGAATTAGTCCCGGATATTGTGCTGGTGCGATTGAACGTCTTTTACCACAATCTTTCGCTGCACTGGAACCTATATGGGAGGAAGGCTTAAAAACAGACGATCCTGCCCGATACCTGATCGCCAACCGTTCTCGTACAGCAGATGCACTGTTAAGTGTTACTGATGTCCGTATTCAGAAAAGTAGCAACTCAACTTTAAAAGGTATCTATAATAAACTTCGCAATTCAGTCAAAAACCACGTAGAAGAAGCTGTACCCGGTTTAGCTCAAATTCTTAATAAATACACTGCTTAATAACCTACAACTATCTTGGGGTGTATTGTAGGGTGGGCATCCTGCCCGCCACCATTATTATTTACTTCTTAAAAAAACTGCAAATCATTTCACCAGGACTATTTTCTCTAAATTGGGAAACAGTTCCATCTTTATTCACCTTAAACTTAGCACGACAGTTATAAATTTCCACAGGTATTTTTACACCATCTACACTTACAGAAGCACTGTATTCCCAATATTTTTTAGCACTGCGTTTAATCGTAAGAATGCAAATTTCATGTATATCATAATGGCGGCAGACAATAGCCCAAGCTGGAGAGGTGAAAGAGCAAAAAAGTATTAATAACAGTAAGATAACAAGATATTTAATCATAATTAACTTTTAATGCTTTGCCCCTCATCCACCAAGCCAGTCCACCCATAAACAGCACTCCCATCACTCCCTGTAAAGGATTATTATTCACACCTGTTACCCAGTCAGGAACTACACCGGAATATTTTGTTAATTCTCCCACATTAATAATATAATAACCCCAAACTAAACCACCATGTAAACCAATAGGTAAACCTAAACGCCCTCTTTTCCAGTGTTTCACCCATACTTGCGTTAATCCTAACAACACTAAAGCCGGAAATTGTGGCAAAGTATGAATAATAGCCTCTAAAGGTTTAATAAAATGTGCGACAGCAAATAAAATGGTATCTATCCAAGTTGCTAAACCTATACTATAATCTCTTTTCAACTCATCCAATAACCAACCACGAAATAATAATTCTTCAGCAAAACCTACACCGAAACCAACCAGTAACCCTTCTAAAATTATTTTCAACAAAAAAACTTTCGGTTGTTGCCATACCAACCAACCTAACAAACCTTGTAAAGCAAATACAATTAAAATATTAATTAATCCCAGAGCCAAACCTTGGACAAAATTTACACCATTTAGGCGTGAAAACTCTAAACCATAATGAGTTAATATCTGAGGTTGCTGATAGACTCGCTTACCCCATAGCTTGACCAGAAAAATAAACTGTATATAAAGTAACACCATTGTTAAGATACTTTCTAAATTAGTATCTTCCACAAGTAAATATATAGGTGCTGCAAAAGGCAACCATAGAACTAACAAAGCCGAAATAAAGCAACCCAGCCTTAAAGGGGCAGGGCTTTGGGCGATTTGAGCTAGATTAATTTTTGTCATGGATTAGTCAACTATCATCAGTGAACAATATACTACTAATGACCAATGACTAATGACCAATAACTATTCATCAGGTTCAATAGTGCTGCTCAAACCATGACTTTTTAAAGTTTCACAATAGAACTCAGCGTGTTCCAAAGCGCAGGTAATTACTAAAGCTAATCCGTTACTGTGGGCTTCCATCATGATGCTAACAGCCTGGGGCTGGGTAATACTCGGTACAGTGGTCATTAGAACTTGAACCACATACTCCATAGAATTATAGTCATCATTATGCAGCAAAACGCGATACCGAGGCGCGAGCTTGCGGGTTGTGGAAGGCTTTTCAATAGTTTCGACTGACACTGCTCTTTGCTCTTTTATCGTTGACTTACTACAATAGAGTTTCTGTTTAGCATTTGCTTAACAGTTGTTTACTTAATTCTATAACATTTCCGTTCCCATTCCAGCCAGAAAAATCCGACTGTGTGGCCGTTACTAGCATTGAAGAGCAGAAAATTTTCAGCATAATCATAATACTACAGCAGTGTTACTTCTAAAATTAAGAAAAATACCACAAAATCTTTGCTTCCTCTTCTGCTGCTATGGATATTAGCCCCAACTTTCAACCGGGACAAATTGTGTCTTTGGATTATGGCAACAGAAATCTTTATACTGAAGTCGTACAAGTTGTGACTTCTCGTGGTTTATGCTGGGTGCGTCCTTTGCTATTGGCTAACTTCACCCACGAACTACCCCTAATCACTGATCTGCGAGATGCGTCCGACTTGTTATGGCCTGTAAATTTATTTCGGCCTGCTTTAGATACAGAAGTAATCAGTTTATTGAGCCAACTTTTACCCAAAGAACCAAAAGCTGACACAGATACGGTTGCTCAACAGCAACTCAATCAGTTTATTCACCAACTGTGGCAAGCTTCCCAAGATGGTAAAGAATTGTGAATTTATCAAGGCAGAATTTAACAATTTAGAAGTTATTGGGGATGATTACCCCCAGCGTGGGACTAACTGCACTCGACCCGCATCCATCTCTGCCATTAACAATTCTAGAGCTTCGTAGTCAACGTCAGATATGTAACCTAGTTGAGTCAGTTCTGAATTGATCTCATTTTCTATTTCTGGCGTTAATTTTTTTATGTGCAACGCTTTTTCTACTAGTTGACGAATGGCGTATTGTGTGTTCATAAAGAATAAACCAACTTTAATTATTACCCATTATCCAAGATTAGCATCGGTATAAAAAGTGATCCAGGTATCTGGAATTTAGTGATTTGGATCACGGCGCAATTTTAGATACATAGTTCTGTTTCGACCCAGATTTTTACCCTCAATTAAGTCAAAACCAGGGTGAGCATCAGCGGTTATTTTGGCTTAAATCCTTGGATTTAGAGCTATACCAAGGTTTATGATCATCACGACAGAAGATGAATCTGCATTTTGGCTGTCTATGTAGATTGTTTTTTAACTCTCGTAAAAAAAATGTATATATCAATACATTTTACCATGCAATTATAACAATCTTTAAACAACAGCACCAAAGCAATAAAGATTCAGTAAAGACACTTCTGGTGATAGTCAATCTCAGAAAAAACAGTTATCAATCAGGAATCAGGATTCAGGAGTAATTCTGTACGAATGGCAGATGAATAAATGGGTTTTGGACTGCCAACTCATGTAAAATTGTGTAAATAAGTTCTAATTTACCATGAGAAATCCGGGTGAAAGTCCGAATCAATGCTAAGTTGAAGGAGATAAGTTGTAATTTAAGTTAGCTAGAAGATAGCAAAGTGGCTGTTTTAGTTGAGCAATTAATAACATCGGATATTTTAAAACCTGCCCGTTACCTGGGTAACGAGCGTTTAGCAGTACATAAGCCTTGGGATACGGCAACTGTACGCTGGGTGTTAACCTACCCGGAAGTATATGAAGTCGGTGCATCTAATTTGGGGCATATTATTCTTTATAATATTTTGAATGCCCAACCAAATCAGTTATGCGATCGCGCTTATCTACCAGGACCAGACTTAGGGGCAAAACTTCGGGCTACCCAAACACCCTTGTTTGCGGTAGAGTCGAAACGCTCGCTGACAGAATTTGATATTTTAGGTTTTAGCCTTAGTTATGAACTAGGGGCAACCAACATCTTGGAAATGTTGGATTTAGCAGGAATTCCTCTTACATGGAAACAGAGGCAGGAAAGAGGAGCAGGGGAAGCAGGGGAAGCAGGGGAAGCGACTATTCCCAATCACCAATACCCCCTAATTTTCGCTGGTGGACAGACTGCAACATCTAACCCAGAACCTTACGCGGATTTCTTTGACTTTATTGTTTTGGGAGATGGTGAGGAACTATTACCAGAAATTGGTTTAGTAGTAGAAGAAGGGAAAAAATCACGTTTGAGTCGTCAAGAACTATTACTGGACTTGGCACAAATTCCCGGTGTCTATGTGCCTCAGTTTTATGAAATGCAAGAGAGTGGTGCAGTACATCCCCTGCGTCCAGATGTACCAAAACGAATTCTTAGGCGAGTAGCAACACCAATTCCCGCTTATTCTATTGGCTTAGTTCCCTATGTCGAGACAGTGCATGATCGCCTGACAATTGAAATTAGACGCGGTTGCACTCGTGGCTGTCGCTTTTGTCAACCAGGAATGTTAACTCGTCCCGCACGAGATGTAGAACCAGAAAAGGTGGTAGAAGCTATCGAAGCGGGAATGCGGGCAACAGGTTACAATGAATTTTCCCTATTATCGCTGAGTTGTTCTGATTATTTATCCTTACCCGCAGTGGGGATGGAAATCAAAAATCGCCTAAAAAACGAAAATATTTCCCTAACATTACCCAGTCAGAGAGTAGACCGATTTGATGAAAATATTGCCAATATTTTGGGAGGTACGCGACAAGGTAGCTTGACTTTTGCTCCTGAAGCCGGCACCCAGCGGATGCGGGACATTGTAAATAAGGGCTTGACAAATGAAGAATTATTGCGGGGAGTAAAAACAGCTTGGGAACAAGGCTGGGATAAAATCAAGCTGTATTTCATGATTGGTTTACCGGGGGAAACAGATGCCGATGTTTTGGGCATTACGGAAACCGTAAGCTGGTTACAGCGAGAATGTCGAGGCAGGGGAAGAAAACCTCTTAGCTTTAATTTGACGATTTCCAATTTTACACCCAAGCCGCATACACCTTTTCAATGGCATTCGGTTTCTACATCTGAGTTTAAGCGCAAGCAAAGTTTGCTGCGGCAAGAATTTCGACGTATTCGCAATGTGAAGGTGAATTTTACTGATATTCGCCTTTCAGCGATGGAAGACTTTATAGGACGGGGCGATCGCTCTTTAGGTAAAGTATTGAGACGTGCTTGGGAATTGGGTGCAGGGATGGATTCTTGGTATGACAGTGTAGAAACAGCCTTTAACGCTTGGGAAAATGCCATATCCGAAGCTGATCTAGACTGGAAATACCGTCAGGTGGAAAATGGGGAATGGAATCTTTTCTCTGTAGGGAACAGGGAACAGGGAACAGGGAACAGAAAAGAGGAAACACTGTCACCTGTCACCTGTCATCTGTCACCTTCTTCACCTCTCGATCTTCCCTTACCTTGGGATCACATTGATACCGGGATTGATAAAAAGTGGCTGCAAGAGGACTTAAAACGCGCTCTAGAAGCAGCAATTGTTCCCGATTGCTCGTTTGAAGGTTGTTCTCATTGCGGTGTCTGTGGTACTGATTTTGGTCACAATATCGTCATCGAACCACCTGCAATTCCTAAATTTGCCGGCGAGTTTGTCCCCAATACCACCAAAGCACAACGCTTTAGGGTTTGGTTTGGCAAACAAGGTGATCTCGCTCTGGTAAGTCACTTGGATTTAATGCGTTTGTTTGACAGAGTGATGCGGAGAGCAGGTTTACCAGTGGCCTTTACTGGTGGATTTCATCCCCATCCGCGAATTGCTCTGGCTAGTGCTTTATCCTTGGGAAGCACCAGCAGCGGTGAAATTGTCGATATTGAGTTAACTCAACCAATGGATGTAGGGAGTTTTCGTACTCAACTAGTCAGTCAACTGCCTTTAGATATACCCATATACCAAGTGGAAGAGATAGATTTGAAAGCACCCGCAGCTAACCAATCTATGCAAGCAGCAGAGTATATACTCACTGTGTCCACACCGAGAAACATAGAAGCAGGACAATGGCAAGATTGGATTGCGGCTATTACAGCCAAAAACGAGATTTTGTCAGAGCATACGACTAAATCAGGCAAGCAGCAAATCATAAATCTGCGCGATCGCTTGTTTGAAATCGAATTACTACAAGCCGAAAACTCCCCAGCCGAGTCTAAAGCTATATTGCGTTATTTGGGTAGCTGTCGTCATGACGGTGTAAACTTGCGTCCTGAGCAAATATTGTCTATACTAGAAATAGTGGCTTGTGCAGAATTTCACCTCTTGCATATTCACCGCAATCGGCTAGTTTTAGGAACATAATTCCTCAAGGGCAACTTGCTAGTAGTTACCCCTAATGAGCATAGTGATAGGAATTGATTTTTAGCAAGGTTGCGCTAGAATGAAGTGAAGAGAAATTTTCTGGCGCTGCGTTGAATGAACTGGTTCACTACCCTGATAATCAGGGACAGCAAGCAAACATATTAGAGTGGCAATTCTAGGATTGTATCCCAGACAAACTGAGGCAGATTAAAGAACACTCTCTCTATAGCTACCTTGTGAATCAGTAACTAACAATAGCTTTACGCCTGATCTCTAGCTCTATGCTTTTTACAACACCTGCACTAATACCGACACCCTAGATGGTAAAGGTATTGGCTCAGAAATCAACCACAGACGGTTGATTTAATTACTGAAAACATATGCAACCGTTCTGGAATAATCAGGCGTGTAAACGCAATTACAGTCTTGTTAACAGCTTCCAATTGTGGGAAGCTATGTCAGAGAAAGGAATTTTTATTACCAGTAGCGCCTTGTAGGGCTGCCAGTAGGGGCTAGAGCTATAAAATAAGCTCCTTCTAATCCCCATTGGTGCTGCCAATTTTTGAGGAACTTGAATGCCAAAACAAATTATTATCGCAGAGCAGCATCAAATTGCTGCTGTCTTTTCGGAAGATCAAATACAAGAACTCGTTGTTGCCACTGGTCATCATCAAATTGGTGATATCTACTTAGGTGTAGTAGAAAATGTCTTACCTGGTATAGACGCAGCTTTTGTCAATATCGGCGATCCAGAACGTAACGGTTTTATTCACGTCACTGACTTGGGACCACTGAAACTCAAGCGTAGTTCCGCAGCCATTACTGAACTGCTCACACCACAGCAAAAAGTATTGGTGCAAGTGATGAAAGAGCCAACGGGAACAAAAGGACCCAGGCTCACAGGTAACATCACCCTACCTGGACGTTACGTAGTCCTGATGCCTTATGGTAGAGGTGTGAATCTGTCCCGGCGAATTAAGAGCGAAAGTGAGCGCAACCGCCTACGCGCCCTGGCAATTTTAATTAAACCAGCTGGTATGGGTGTGCTGGTGCGAACAGAAGCCGAAGGCAAACCAGAAGAAGCAATTATTGAAGACTTAGAAGTGCTGCAAAGGCAATGGGAAGTCATTCAGCAAGAAGCACAATCTACCCGCGCTCCTGCCCTACTCAACCGTGATGATGACTTTATCCAGCGTGTCTTGAGGGATATGTACGGTGCGGATGTCAATCGGATTGTGGTTGATTCCAGTACTGGTTTGCGACGAGTCAAGCAGTATTTACAGAACTGGAGTGGAGGTCAAACACCACAAGGTGTACTCATTGACCACCATCGCGATCGCTCGCCCATTTTAGAATACTTCCGCATCAACGCCGCCATTCGTGAAGCTCTCCGTCCTAGAGTAGACTTACCTTCTGGTGGTTACATTATTATCGAGCCAACGGAAGCATTAACGGTAATTGATGTGAACTCCGGTTCCTTCACGCGATCGGCAACAGCTAGAGAAACCGTCCTGTGGACAAACTGCGAAGCGGCTACAGAAATTGCCCGCCAACTAAGACTACGAAACATTGCTGGTGTGATTGTAGTAGATTTCATTGATATGGAATCACGGCGCGACCAATTACAAGTTTTAGAACACTTTAACAAAGCCCTCAAAGCTGATAAAGCTCGTCCGCAAATTGCCCAACTGACCGAGTTAGGTTTAGTAGAACTCACTCGCAAACGCCAAGGTCAAAATATTTATGAATTGTTTGGCGAAACTTGCCCCACCTGTGGCGGTTTAGGGCATACTGTGCGCTTACCAGGGGAATTAGAAAACCGGATGCCTATCCCCGCAGCAGATATACCTGATCGGTTTACACCGATGCCGCAAAGAGAAGTCAGAACACCAGCTGCACGTATCCCAGAAATCAGGGAAACCAGGGAAACTTATGATGGCTTTGGGGAAGGATTTGAAAGTGATGCTGAAATCAGTCCTATCAATCTGATCAACCATCCCAGTTATCAAGAATTGGGTGATAACAAACGTCGCACCCGCACCCGTCGCAGCCGAATTGGCATCAATGGCACCAACGGCAAAGATGAAGTCAGGTTAGGCAATCCATTAGGGTTTGGCAATGATTCAGATTTAGACTTGGATAGTGACAGTGAA
This sequence comes from Anabaena sphaerica FACHB-251, assembly GCF_014696825.1. Lineage (NCBI taxonomy): Bacteria > Bacillati > Cyanobacteriota > Cyanophyceae > Nostocales > Nostocaceae > Anabaena > Anabaena sphaerica. Next base: position 210,679 of record NZ_JACJQU010000004.1, read on the forward strand.
CTAGCCTCCACACCAGAACTTCCCTCTCTTCTCTCCGATAACCTGCGGGAACGAGACACTTCACGAACACCTACTCTGGGCAAATCTGGTTGGACTGAAAGACCAGAGCGGACTAAAGTGAAGATAGACCCAGTCAAACCGGTCGTAGAACCGCCACAGATTGTGTCTGTAGAAATGACAGTCCAGGAACAAGATATGTTTGCCTTGATGGGAATTTCTCCCGGTGTCAAGTTAGAGTCAGAGGCTAAAAATCCCAAATCTGTGATTTTTAACATTGTTCAACCTGGACAAACACCAAATACCACAACTGAATCGACCTCAGAAACCGCATTTCCCGAGATAACTAGGTCTGAATTTACCAGAGTCAAAATGCCTACACCAAAGGTTGAGGTAGAAGAACCATCCTTCCCAAAATCAATCATTGAGCCTCCTCTGGAAGATTCTAAATCCACGGGATTTGACTCTTTGACCGATGATGAGGAACTAAATAACACTTCTATTCCTAATCGCCGCCGTCGTCGTCGTTCTTCAGCACTGGAGGACAGTTAACGGCTGTTATGGTAGAGACAGAGCCAACATCTGCATCTGTGTCTTCAACTTCACCCTGGGAAGAATCAAGCTGGTTGGAGCTTTCCAGTTGCTCCGATATTCATGGGTTGGTTGCAGGTGTAGATGAAGTGGGACGAGGTGCGTTATTCGGACCTGTGGTTGCCGCAGCCGTGATCTTACCGACTCAAGCTTTGCCAATACTCATGGCAGCAAAGATTAAAGACAGCAAAAAGTTGTCTAGTTCTCGCAGAACTCAGTTAGCACAGCAAATTGATGGGCTGGCTTTAGACTGGAAAATTGGTTATGCTTCAACTGCGGAGATTGACAAGTTAAATATTTTGCAAGCAACGCTGTTAGCAATGAAGCGGGCTGTACTGAAGCTGAAGGTACAGCCTACGCTTTGCTTAGTTGATGGCAATCAGATGGTAAAAGATTTACTAATACCACAACAAACTATTGTTAAGGGTGATGAGCGATCGCTCAACATTGCATCTGCTAGTATCATGGCAAAAGTTTGGCGTGATGATCTAGTGCTGCGCTTGGCATCCAAGTATCCTATGTATGAACTAGAGCGTAATAAGGGTTATGGGAGCCAGCGACATTTGCTGGCTCTGCAAAAATACGGTCCATCACCCCTACATCGTCTCTCTTTTCGTCCTTGCCAAATTGAATTATGAGGCAGGCAAAAGCTAGGAGGCAGAAGGCAATAGTAATTAATTACCAATCACCTAAAAGTTTACTCAAAGTTCAGAATTGGTAACTCTGTATTATCATCGACAATCTCATTTGTTTGCGTTTGTGAAATTACCCAAGTGCGATAATCAGCTAGGAGGTGATGTAATAATCTTTGTTTGATCGTCAATAATACGCTTTTAAGCAACCCATTGCCGGTGGCCTCCAAAATCGACTTTGGAGTTAGGGAAAATGGTTGGGGAATATCTACCAGCACTTCTAGATCGGCTTTTCCTTGTAGCCGAGTCTCATTACTGATGTGGTAGGGCGACAAATATCCTTTTAAATTGAGAGCAAAACGTTGGTTAATATACTCAAAACCCAGGATTTCACAACCAACAGAACGTAGATAAATCGTTCCTTGGGAATCTGCCCAAACTCTCATGTCTACAGTAGGTTGAATACTCAACGACAGAAAAGTCAGAGGACGCATTTTTAAGCGAAACACTTCCTCAGACAACTGTTGAATCCTACTGTTGTCAGCCAAAGTTTTCACCAAACGTTGAGGCTGACGCAAGTAGTGCTGAATGGGAATAGGCTGCTTGGGGACAGCAATTTCGACCGATTGAGAGGCAGTAAACTTGGTAGCCATGAGTAAATTAAAGCAATATGTTTTAATTGTAATATTTTTTAATAACCTAAATTGATTTGCATAAAATCAACAACTTTATTCATAATCACTCAAAAGAGTTTAACAATGGCAAAATCTCAACCTGATCAGCGAGATGCTACGGGAACAGCGATCGCACATTTAGGACCCCCAGGAACTTACTCCGAACAAGCAGCTTTTTTTTATCTCAACTGGCTAAAAAGCAATGAAGAGATAGAAGCCACCTTATCTCCTTACCCCACAATTGCTAAATCATTACAAGCTGTAATTACACAACAAGCTGATATAGCTGTTGTGCCTGTGGAAAATTCCATTGAAGGCAGTGTAAGCATGACAATGGATAGCCTCTGGCAGTTAGATAGCTTGCGTATCAAACAGGCTTTGGTTTTGCCCATTAATCATGCTTTAATTTCCTGTGCCAATAGCTTAGATAACATTGAAACCGTTTATTCTCATCCTCAAGCATTAGCACAATGTCAAGGATGGTTGGCAAAATTTCTGCCCAATGCCAATTTAATTTCTAGTAACTCCACCACAGAAGCACTAGAGCAACTCCCACAAGCACCTACAACAGCGGCAATCTCTTCTAGCAGAGCCGGCGAACTTTATAATTTACCTATCCTCGCCAGTGGAATTAACGACTATCCCGAAAACTGCACACGCTTTTGGGTAGTGGGTCAAGCGAGTAAGGGGGAAGAGTTGTTAACCCCCACTCACACATCCCTAGCTTTTAGCGTCCCTGCTAATGTACCAGGCGCACTAGTCAAAGCCCTGGAAGTATTTGCTCATCTGGGAATTAATCTCAGCCGCATTGAATCTCGTCCTACCAAGCGTTCTTTGGGAGAATACTTATTTTTTCTCGATGTGGAAGCAGCCGTAAACTCACCGCTCATGGAATCAGCTTTAGCGGAATTAAACACTTGCACTGAAGTTTTAAAAATTTTTGGCAGCTATAGTGTCTTAACAATTAGCACCTAACTAGCATGATTCGTTGCATCAACAGAGTGTTGATTATTGACTCATATTTTTAAATGTGTCTTTGAGAACAGAACGTGCTGCTAGATGATTGCGAGTAGAAGTCAAAATTTCGGCTTCTCTTTGCAAACGAGCAGATGTGTCTTGTGCTTCTAACAATGCTTGCTGTTCGGGAGCGACACCATAAAGGTTGCTTGCCACCCAGTAAGATAGCTCTGTGGGTAAATCGGGTAAATCTTCTGGTAGTTCAATATCTTTTTCAGTTAACTTGGCTGAAAGACGGACAACGTCTCGTAGTAGCTGTTCCACATCAGTAGCTAAAGGTCGCAGATCTTGAGATGGTGGATGGTCTTCGATCCATTCTACTAAACCCACGCGATAGGGCTTTTCACGCACATACTCTAAAACCCGAAACCTTTGCTGTCCCAAAGTTAACATCTCCATCCGGTCATCGGGCAACCGCTGACAATGAATAATTTCCGCACAGCATCCAACATTAGCTATTGTGCCTTTGATGGGATCGACCATCAAGACTCCAAACCTGCGATCGCCTGCCAAAATCGTGTTCATCATGATTCGGTAGCGAAATTCAAATATATGTAGGGGTAATGGTCTGGTGGGAAACAGAACCACTTCGGGCAACGGGAACAGAGGTAGTTCGCGGACGGCAATTTTAGAAGAGGATGTCATTGTTACTTGAGTATAAATTTTATTCTTAAAATATTTTTTTCCTGCTTTTCCCGTACTTTGTTTATATTTTATCATTTGTTTTATCGCTAATAAAAAGCCCTGAGATAAATTTTCTCAAGGCTGAGTTAATATTCATACCAAAAAAATATCCGTTGTCAATGCTCAGTTATGAGTGGAAAAAGGCAACAGGCAACAGGCAAAAAAATATTTATTTCTCCTCTTCCCTGTTCCCTGTTCTCAATGACCACTGACCAATGACTGCTGAGTAATTACAATTTGACTTCGATATCTACACCAGATGGTAAATCCAACTTCATCAGCGCATCAATAGTTTTAGAAGAAGGCTGGTAAATATCAATAATCCGACGATGGGTGCGGGTTTCAAAATGTTCGCGGGAATCTTTATCTACGTGAGGTGAGCGCAGCACGCAATATATCTTCCGTTTTGTTGGTAAAGGAATAGGTCCTATAGCTGTAGCGTTAGTCCGGTTAGCTGTGTCTACAATCTTCTCGCAAGATGTATCCAATAAACGTCGGTCAAAAGCCTGTAAGCGAATTCTAATCTTCTGCTGCTGTAAAGTTGCCATCTTCAGTTTTCCAGGTTCTGTGAATTTTTAGATGTTTAGATGTTTATATTTAAGATTTGAGATTTTAGATTCAATCCAAAATCCAAAATCCAAAATCTCAGATCATTTGTGGGAAATAAAAGGAGCAGAGATGAATTTTCAGCATCCCTGCTCCCTGATCATCAGAGCAAAAAGGTGAGTTCTATTTCAGAATCTTGGATACTACACCTGCACCAATTGTCCGGCCACCTTCACGAATAGCGAAACGCATACCTTGCTCAATCGCGATCGCGTTGATTAGTTCTACTGTCATTTTGATGCGATCGCCTGGCATTACCATTTCTACGGCGCTACCATCGTCAGCGGTGTAGCTTTGAATGGTACCAGTTACATCAGTTGTCCGTACATAGAACTGAGGACGATAACCTGCGAAAAATGGTGTTTTCCGACCACCTTCTTTCTCAGTCAAAACGTAAACTTCACCTTCAAAGTTGGTGTGAGGCTTAATTGAACCTGGCTTGGCAATTACCATACCCCGTTCAATATCAGCCTTTTGAATACCCCGGAGTAGTACACCTGCGTTATCTCCAGCCATACCTTGTTCAAGACTCTTCTTGAACATTTCAATTCCGGTTACGGTGGTGGCGCGAGTATCTCTAATACCTACCAATTCAACGTTATCACCAACTTTGACAATACCGCGTTCAATCCGACCGGTAGCCACCGTACCACGACCTGTGATGGAGAACACGTCTTCCACAGCCATCAGGAAGGGCTGGTCAACAGCACGCTCAGGAGTAGGAATGTAAGAATCTACAGCATCCATCAGTTCATAGATTTTATCTACCCAGGGGTTTTCTCCCCGTTGGGTCTTAGGATTCTTGGCCATTGCTTCCAAAGCTTGTAGACCAGAACCTTTGATAATGGGGATATCATCACCGGGGAAATCATAACTGGTCAGCAGTTCCCGGAGTTCTAATTCTACTAATTCCAAAAGTTCTGGGTCATCCATTAAATCTTCTTTATTCAAGAAGACAACCAAGCTGGGAACACCTACCTGTTTTGCCAACAGGATGTGTTCGCGGGTTTGGGGCATAGGACCGTCGGTAGCAGCAACTACCAGAATACCGCCATCCATCTGAGCCGCACCAGTGATCATGTTTTTCACATAGTCAGCGTGTCCGGGACAGTCTACGTGAGCATAGTGCCGCTTTTCGGTTTCATACTCAACGTGAGCGGTATTGATTGTAATACCCCGTGCTTTTTCTTCGGGAGCGTTATCGATTTGGTCGTAGCCCTTAGCTACAGCCTGACCCATAGCTGCCAAAGTCATGGTAATAGCTGCTGTTAAAGTAGTTTTACCGTGGTCAACGTGGCCAACAGTACCGATATTAACGTGGGGTTTATTTCTTTCAAACTTTGCGCGTGCCATGAATGCTCGTTTCCTTTTTTAATTATGCGTTCCCTTTGCTTTTTGCAATGATAGTTTCAGCCACGCTGCGAGGCACCTCTTCGTAGTGGCTGAATTCCATCGTAAAGATACCCCGGCCTTGGGTCTTAGACCGGATATCTGTGGCGTAACCAAACATAGTCGCTAGTGGGACTTTGGATGACACCTTAGCGAGTCCCTGTTCAGTGCTTTGCCCTTCAATCTGCCCCCGACGGGCAATGAGGTCGCCAATAACGTTCCCGATAAAGTCTTCAGGAACTTCTACCTCTACTTTCATCATAGGCTCTAACAGTACGGGAGAAGCTTTCGATACTGCCTCTTTCATCGCCATTGAACCAGCGATTTTGAAAGCCATTTCTGAAGAGTCTACATCGTGGTAGGAGCCATCTACCAAGGTAGCTTTGACATCAATGAGTGGATATCCAGCGACAACACCAGATTCACAACATTCTTTCATTCCCTGTTCTGCGGGGTTTATATACTCTTTAGGTACAGAACCACCGACAATTTTGGAGACGAATTCAAAGCCAGTGCCAGGTTCTCCTGGAGCCAAATCAATCACAACGTGACCGTACTGGCCTTTACCACCACTTTGGCGGATAAATTTACCTTCTATTCTGGTTACAGCTTTACGAATTGTTTCCCGGTAAGCTACTTGTGGCGCACCCACGTTGGCTTCTACCTTGAATTCACGTAACATCCGATCTACGAGAATTTCCAGGTGTAACTCTCCCATCCCCGCAATCACGGTTTGGTTAGTTTCTGGGTCAACACGGACACGGAAGGTAGGATCTTCTTCTGACAAAGATTGTAGTGCCTTTGACAGCTTATCCATGTCGTTCTTGGTTTTGGGTTCAACCGCTACCGAGATCACAGGCTCAGGAATAAATAGGGATTCCAGTATCACTGGTGATCCTTCATCACAAAGGGTATCACCTGTCAAGGTATCTTTTAATCCCAGTGCAGCGCCTAAATCACCTGCTCGTAGTTCATCCACGTCTTGTCGATCATCTGCTTTCATCAGCACCAGGCGGGAAATCCGTTCTTTCTTGTCTTTACTGGCGTTAAGGACGTAGCTACCCTTTTTCAATACACCAGAATAAACACGAACGAAGGTTAGGCGACCGTAGGGGTCAGCCATGATCTTGAATGCCAGAGCAGCTAGAGGTTCGCTGTCATCAGCCCGGCGTTCAACAGTCTCGCCATTTGGCAATAAGCCTTGAATTGGTGGTACTTCAATTGGTGCTGGCAGGTAATCTACAACTGCATCCAGCATCAACTGCACACCTTTATTTTTGAATGCTGAACCACAAAGCACGGGTACGATTGTTCCGGCAATTGTACCTTTACGCAGGGCAGTACGAATTTCGGCTTCTGTAAGTTCTTCACCCTCGAAGTACTTAGTCATCAGGGCATCACTGGTTTCCGCTACGGCTTCTATTAGCTTAGTGCGGTATTCTGTTACCTGTGCTTGTAATTCGTCAGGAATTTCTGTTTCCTGAATATCGGTTCCTTGGTCGTTGGCATAAATATATGCACACATCCGCACCAAGTCAATGATGCCTTTAAAGTCGTTTTCACTACCTATTGGCAGTTGAATAGCAATGGCATTTGCCCGCAAGCGATCGCGCATTTGCTCGTGTACTTTAAAGAAGTTCGCACCTGTGCGATCCATCTTGTTAATAAAAGCGATTCGAGGCACTTTATAGCGATCTGCCTGCCTCCATACTGTCTCAGATTGAGGTTGAACACCACCTACGGAACAAAAGACGGCGATTACACCATCTAACACACGCATGGAACGTTCAACTTCAATTGTGAAGTCAACGTGGCCTGGAGTGTCAATAATGTTAATTTGATGATCTTTCCAGCTGGTGCTAATCGCAGCAGCAGTAATGGTAATTCCCCGCTCCCGCTCCTGATCCATCCAGTCTGTTACAGCAGTTCCTTCGTGAACTTCACCAATTTTATGAATTATCCCAGAGTAAAACAATATTCTCTCTGTTGTCGTCGTTTTGCCCGCATCTATATGCGCCGCAATACCGATATTGCGTACTTTCTCCAGCGGGTTTATGCGTGCCACAGTTACCTCCTATAATTTTTGCCCCATGATATCTTGTATATTACTCTTTGTTAAGATTCTATACTTTTACGGAAAACCGTCTTTTGCAAGAACTGACGATATACCGCTTTCAATCAAGCGATATATCGCTGCTCCACTTAGTAACGGTAGTGTGCAAATGCTTTGTTCGCTTCAGCCATGCGGTGCGTTTCTTCCCGCTTGCGAATGGCGCTTCCTGTTTCGTTAGCAGCATCCATTAACTCATTTGCTAATCTACTGGCCATGGTGCGCCCTGGCCTAGACCTAGAAAATTGTACTAACCAACGCAATGCCAGGGTAGTCCCCCGATCAGAACGTACTTCCATTGGTACTTGGTAAGTTGCTCCACCTACTCGTCGAGCTTTTACTTCCACCAAAGGAGTTGCGTTACGCACTGCTCTTTCAAATGTTTCCAAAGCACTACCACCAGTGCGCTCTTCAATAGTTTTTAAAGCATCATAAACAATTCTGGCGGCAAGTGACTTTTTGCCATGACGCATTATCCGCCGCATCATCATATTAACGAGGCGACTGTTATACACTGAGTCAGGCGGAACTGAGCGCCTTTGACTAACACCACGACGAGACATACTTCATCCTTGAATTCGGAATTTGGCAACGAAATTATATGTTATCAGAACATAGGAAGCTAAAAGCGGTCTAAACAGCCGCTTAAATTTCCCTGAGTTTTGGCTTTAATTGCAATAAAGCTAAACTAATTGACCTGTTAACCCTTGACCAGAAACGCCAGGCGACAACATTATTAACTTCAATCTTGACATTAAAGTGCTGCCATCGCTTCTGTGTATTCTGCTTTTAAACTCTTACACTTGCTTGCTTAGTCCAAGTTACAGCTTAATTTCTTAAACAAGAATACGCCGCTAGATTCTGTGTTTTATCGGGACTGAAATCAGACGATTAATCGTTATTGATGCGATTAATCGCCTAGTTCCTATTTTTTGGCTTCTTTTGGGCGCTTAGTTCCATATTTGGAACGCCCTTGTTTCCGGTCTTTAACTCCGGCTGTATCTAAGGTGCCACGAATAATGTGGTATCTCACGCCTGGTAAGTCCTTTACCCGACCACCACGAATCATCACAACAGAGTGTTCTTGCAAGTTGTGGCCAATACCTGGAATGTAAGCTGTGACTTCAAATCCAGAAGTTAGTCTGACCCTTGCTACTTTGCGGAGGGCTGAGTTTGGTTTTTTGGGAGTGGTTGTATATACTCTGGTACATACTCCTCGACGTTGAGGACATTGTTTCAGAGCAGGGGACTTGGTTTTCTGACGCGCTAGTTCGCGTTCACTACGGATTAGCTGCTGTATTGTTGGCATGAGTTACAGCGCGTTAAGCTGCTTATGTTCTATTTTAACAAATCCTGATTATAGCGTTTTTTAGGTTTTTACGTCAATTTTTTTTTGAGGAGTCAGGAGGAGGCAGTACAGTCTTGGGGTCTCACGCCACTCCCTACAAATCGGGAAACCTGCAAGGGCGGGGTGGCTCCCTCACAGGGGTAGGTTTTTAATATTATCTGTGAAGGCAGGACTAGGAAGACAAGGAGGTATTGTAGACAAGGAAGATTTTAGATGCGAAATAGTCTTTTAACGGAGTGTTATCGTTACCAAAAAAACATAATCCTGTACGGTTTTCCTCCCTTGTCTACCTTGTCCCCCAAGTCTTGCCCTCAGGACAATGTAAAATACCTACCCTTGTGATGGGGTGGCTCCCCAAGTGGAGCAACTAACTGCCGTTCAGGAGGTTTGGGACTGGGGACTGGTGAAAATTCATTTTTGCCTGTTGCCTATGCCATAGAGAAAGAATTACCACAGCTACAGGAAGCGGTGGCGATGGGGTTGTAGAAGCGAAAACCTCCACCCATAAGATCTTCTGAATAGTCTAGGGTCAAACCGTGGATATATTTTATGCTTTCTTTGTCTATGACCAGTTGAATGTTATTAACGTCAAAAACCTGATCTTCAACTTTGACGGCTTCATCAAAGGAAATATCGTATAACCAACCCGAACAGCCACCTGGTTTCACCCGCAAGCGAAACAGTATATTTGGCTGTTGTTTGGATTTTAATCGCCCGATCTCGTTCGTGGCGGCTGGACTCAAATGAATCATGGAATTTTGGTAGCAATCAGAACATCCATATTCAATATTACAGGAGTTTAGGAGGCAGGGGAGCAGGGGAGCAGGGGAGCAGGGGAGAAAATTCTTTCCCAGTTCCCAGTCCCCAGTCCCCAGTCACTTGTCACTACGAGCATAGTCATCTTGGTAGCGAATAATATCATCTTCGCCCAAGTACTCGCCATTTTGAACTTCAATCAAAATTAAGGGAATTACGCCAGGATTTTCTAAGCGATGAACAGTGCATTGTGGTACATAAGTAGACTCATTATTACTGAGTAAAACTTCGCTTTCACCACAAACTACCTTGGCAGTGCCGGAAACGACGATCCAGTGTTCACTACGATGGTGGTGCATTTGTAGACTGAGGCGGTGTCCTGGTTTAACTTCGATGCGTTTAATTTTGTAACCTCTTCCTTCTTCTAAAACTGTAAAAGAACCCCAAGGGCGTAGTTCACCGGCAGCCACGCCTTTAGTATTAATGGTGGCGCTGAGGGTGAGAGTATTGTTGGGGACGGCTTGTGTAAATTGAGTCATAGTTACCTCATTTGGAAACATACCAAGAAGTTATTATTCTTAATATTTACTGAAACGATGGTGATTGATATCGCTAACGGGAAAATGAGCAATTCAATTTCACTTTGCTAACCATAGCAAAATGAAAGGTCATGGACTAACCCATTACTAGCAAAAGTCCTGGGTCTACACTAACTCTTCATTAAAGAGAATGTCAGCTTGTTCTCAACTTTAAAAATATTGTTTCTAATTTTGCATTTTTAGTTTTGAATCGATAGGTTATCTACCGTGGGTTAAGGAAAATACCAATACCGTTATGGACACGGGCGGCTGTATTGGGTGAACGGTCGAGTAATTGCCCTCCCAAGTATAAACTAGTAGAACTACCACCGTCCAAATTCAGGGCATTCACACAACCCATAACCTGCATTAATTGTGCGTGTTCGGCTAATGTAGGTCCTGGTCCTCCAGGGCGATTATGTACGGCTGCAATCATCAAATTACCTGCGGTATTGGTGCAAATGGCGCTGCGAACAGCTTTTTCGGCGATGAAGGCATTGCTGAATTTTTCGGCTTCAGCATCGAGGACAATTTGCCGATTTTGGATCAAAAGTGGACCTGCGCCGATAATGTGGGGATAACGGCTAAAATCAGCAGAGGTGGTGGAACTGGAAATAGTGGCTTTTGTGCCAACAGGTAATTTAGGTGCGTTATTGGTAGCCGTACCGCGTAGGGTAAGAAGGTAGCCGTCTTTAGGAATAGGAATGGGGGTTACACCTACTTTACCACCTGATAGCTGGTTGGTAATTTGGTCTTTTTGGACGAGGAGGATGATTTCATTATCTGTGAGGGGTGTGTAAGTAGACCCCCAAAGAGGGGTATAACGGGCAATACCATTTTGTACGTAGCCGCTGTTAAGAAAAAGAATTGGTAAAGGCTGGTTATTGGTGCTGATTAAAGTTTCGTTTAAAGTGAGGCGGCCAAAATAAAATTCTCCAGAATCATTCCAAGCGATCGCACCTCGGTTGAGAATAGGTCCTGATACCCACTGATTATCTCGACGTACTGCGCCCAAAGGTAATTTGTTATTGCGGTTAAAATAACCCCCGTTAATGCCTGCTACGGCTAAATAACGCTGTGCTGTTTGCATCAAGGGAGCAGTACCTGTTTGGCTTTCTGGGTTTGCCCACATTGGTTTTAATGTTAACCCAAGCACGCGAGGATTAATTTCTAACCAAACGACGGGAAAGCTTTGTGTACCAGAATTTATAAATCTTTGTTGCCAGCGTAATCCCTTAGACCAGGTAATATCCCGTGCTACTAAAGCATCAGGTCGAATATCGATAACTAAGCGACTAGGATTAGCAAGGGTGCTGATTCGGGGAGATGAACCAAAGGGGACACTCAGACGAATATTAGTTTGGTTACTGACCATCTCCACCTGTTGAATCAGGGGTTCAGGGGTTACTTCTAAGGTTAATTGTTTTGACTGGTCTGGTGGTGATATTGGTGGCTGGGGTGTATAGCGTTGAATTAAGGCATTATCAGCCGTACTATCTAGGATAATGAGCCACTCTCTATTTGGTGGTCCAGGGGGTTGGGAAGTTGGCGCGTTGGGGTTTACGGGTCTTTTTATCGGTTGACCTTGTGTAACTTTCCAGGGAGTGGGACGATCTAAATCAACAACGAGGCGATCGCCCCAAGTTTGTTTTCCCTGACGAATATTGTTTATTTTTGCTTGAGGGGTAGAAATTACCAAAGTATTGCCATTCGCTTGCATTTGCCAGCCTGCTGTTTGAGCAAAACTAGAAATATCTAAATAGCGATATCCTCCCAACAGTTTGGCGTTTAAAGCTAGTGGTGGTGTGAGTGAAGAAAACCACTCTACTGGTTGTAGTTGAGGATTAGTGGTATTTAATAAATCTACTCCCATCAATTGCCTCAGCGCCCCATCACTGAGATGAGTTATCACTGTACCAGCTATTCCCTGTTGCTGTAACCATCCTCCTACTAAAGTACGACCATTGAGGGTAATTTGAGTACCTGATGATGGTGTTGGTAGCTGAGAAGTCAAATTGGGGAGAGTTTGAGGAGTTGTCGGCGGCTGTTTGGCGTTAGTGGCACAGGTAGCAATTAAGCACAATGCCGTCGAAAGAATGGGCGACACAGAATAGCGAAAAAACCGCCGATTGCTAATTAGGTCAATGGTATTGAAGTATGCTTGTCGGCAAAGATTCGGCATTTTTATGATCCTTAACTGTCAGTTGTCAGAGGATAGGCAATAGGGAATAGGCAATAGACATCTGGTGAAAATTAAATATGCGTGACGTGAAACTCTTGTAGAGACGTTCCATGGGTAGGGATTCTCGGCTCTACATCTTTTACTGAAGATGTCTAATAGGCAATAGGTTATTTTCCCCAGTCTCCAATCCCCAGTCCCCTGTTCCCTGACTCTTCAACTAAAGTTACCATCCCAGAGGATATCTGACTAAATTATCAGGAAATCTTCAAAAATTATTATTTTTCTTGTCCATAAAGGTGATACTATATATATTGGCTATTTATATCCTGTGAAAATTGGCAAGCAACTTTACCGCCGAAATTACTAAGGCTAATTGTTCTAAATAACACCTTGGCACAAACAGGCTATGATCATAGTAGTCCTGGTGTTTCCACAAAATCCAAATATTCCCTCTTCACTGATAGCGCAGCGTGGACTGGGATCTTGGCTGCTATTTTTGCGAATTCAGTGAGTTCTAGTTAGCAACCAGAAAGGTGGTAATGGACAACCAGCGAAAATATACACAACAGATATAGTTTAGGGATCGTCAAATGGGTATAATAAAAATATAGTGTAATACGCTGTATTTGTTGACGCAATAGGAGAATTGCAGCTTTCGAGACAGGGGAGTGTTTAGTTGAAATGGAATTTCAGGCACAGCAAAGCAGGTTATCCTGATGAATACCCTTTATCTGGCTAAAAGGGGATTGAAAAATACTTAGCTTCATCATCTAAATAAACATAATGTCAGGGAAAGCAGATTGTCCAGATAAAGGTACTTTTTATAAAAGTGCAGTGCATAAACACTTAAAAAAATAACGCGGATATTTTAACACGGGTGAGCAAAAAAGTAAACCTGAAGTTAAAATTTTTTTTCCCTAAATTTTCGTGATTATGTATTTTTCGACCGCTAAATTTAGATTTTTTTCTTTGCAGTAGCAACAGTGGCAAAATTAGTAACTCCATAATTTCAGGAATTAGAATATGAATCATCAATCATTGAATCAGGGGCAAAACATCACAATGTCAGATATGGAAATTACGGAAACTTATCAAGGACAAAGATGGTTAGTCGAAGAGAGAGACGCTTGTGGTGTAGGGTTTATCGCCCATCGCCAAAATCTTGCCAACCATGAAATTTTGGCAAAGGCTTTAACTGCTCTTACGTGCTTAGAACACAGAGGAGGTTGCAGCGCAGACCAAGACTCTGGAGATGGTGCAGGGATTTTGACAGCGATTCCTTGGGATTTGTTTCAACAAGAAGGTATTAATGTTTCAGGTCCTGGCAACATGGCCGTAGGAATGATATTCTTACCCCAAAACCAAGAATCAGCCAAAAAAGCAAAAGCCGTATTTGAGCAAGTGGCGGCTGAGGAAAAATTGACTGTACTGGGCTGGCGAGTAGTCCCCGTGCGTGCAGAAGTATTAGGGGTGCAAGCCAGAGAAAACCAACCCCAAATAGAACAAGTTTTTCTAACTGCGGCCGATAAAAGCGGTGATGAATTAGAACGAGAATTGTATATTACCCGTCGTCGCATTGTTAAAGCTGCGAAAAATATTTCTGAAGAATTTTATGTCTGCTCCCTATCGAGCCGCACAATTGTTTATAAAGGCATGGTGCGTTCGGCGGTGCTGGGAGAATTTTACCAGGATTTAAAAAATCCCGCTTTCAAATGTGCTTTTGCTGTTTATCATCGCCGCTTTAGCACCAATACGATGCCTAAATGGCCTTTAGCTCAACCAATGCGGTTACTGGGTCACAATGGGGAAATTAATACCCTGTTGGGTAACATTAACTGGATGATGGCGCGAGAAGCCACCTTGGATCATCCAATCTGGAATGGTCGCGCTGATGAATTTAAGCCACTGGTAAATATTGACAGTAGCGACTCAGCGACCCTTGATAATGTGCTAGAGTTACTGGTAAGTTCAGGACGTAGCCCCTTGGAAGCCTTAATGATGATGGTTCCAGAGGCATACAAAAATCAACCTTCTTTGCAGAATTATCCTGAGATTGTTGATTTCTATGAATATTACAGCGGTTTGCAAGAAGCCTGGGACGGTCCGGCGCTGTTGGTATTTAGTGATGGCAAAAGAGTTGGTGCAACTTTAGACCGCAACGGCTTAAGACCGGCTCGGTATGTGATTACCAAAGATGACTATATTGTAGTTGCTTCCGAAGCGGGTGTAATAGAATTCCCCGAAGCCGACATTGTGGAAAAAGGCAGACTAGGCCCAGGACAAATGATTGCTGTGGATTTAAGCAGCAATGAGATTTTGAAGAACTGGGAAATTAAACAACGTATTGCTAAGTTACATCCCTATGGCGATTGGTTGCAACAGTACCGCCAAGAACTGAAACAGTTAGTAAAATCCACAGATGTCAACGGTAATGGCAATGGTAACGGTCATCATATAACTGACAACGGACAACTGACGGTTGCAAAACCAGATAAACAAACTTTACTTCAACAACAGATTGCCTTTGGCTACACCACAGAAGATGTAGAAATGGTGATTCAGCCGATGGCTAACGCTGGTGCAGAACCGACTTTCTGTATGGGTGATGATATTCCTTTAGCGGTGTTATCAGAAAAACCCCACTTACTTTATGACTATTTCAAACAACGGTTTGCTCAGGTGACAAACCCACCGATTGACCCTTTACGGGAAAAGTTGGTAATGTCCTTAACGGTAGAACTGGGTGAAAGAGGTAATTTATTAGACCCGAAACCAGAACACGCCCGCAGACTGAAGCTAGATTCGCCAGTGTTGACCGATTCTGAGTTAGAAGCAATTAAGCTGTCAGGTTTTGCTACTGCTGAGTTATCAACTTTGTTTTCTATTGCTGCTGGTCCTAATGGGTTGAAAGCAGCAGTGGAATCTTTACAAAGACAAGCAGCGGAATCGGTGCGGGCTGGTGCGAAAATTTTAATCTTGAGTGATAAGATTTCCCCAACCGAGCAAGGTGGCGACACGGGAGTAAGTGCAGAATTTACCTATATTCCACCTTTGTTGGCTGTAGGCGCTGTTCACTATCACTTGATCCGCGAAGGTGTGCGGATGAAAACTTCTTTGGTTGTGCATACCGCCCAATGTTGGAGTACCCATCATTTTGCTTGTTTGTTGGGCTATGGTGCGGGTGCGATTTGTCCATATATGGCTTTGGATACTGTGCGGGATTGGTGGGCTGATCCGAAAACGCAACAGTTTATGGAAAGGGGTAAAATCAATACTCTGACTCTGGAACAGGCGATCGCTAATTATCGCCAAGCTGTAGAATCAGGTTTGTTGAAAATCCTGTCCAAAATGGGAATTTCGCTGCTTTCTAGCTATCAAGCGGCGCAAATCTTTGAAGCTATCGGCATTGGTGGCGATTTGTTGGCTTTGGGTTTTCGAGGCACAACTTCCCGTATTGGTGGACTGAGTTGTGCTGAACTGGCTCAAGAAGTGCTTTCTTTCCATAGTAAGGCTTTCCCAGAACTGACAGCGAAGAAGTTAGAAAATCTGGGGTTTGTTCAGTACCGTCCCGGTGGTGAATATCACAGCAATAGCCCAGAACTGGTTAAGGCGCTGCATAAGGCTGTGGATGGTAAGCAATATGACCATTATGAAGTTTATAAACAGCACTTGCAAGGTAGACCTGCGACGGCTTTGCGCGATTTGTTGGATTTTGTAAGCGATCGCCCATCTATCCCCATCGAAGAAGTAGAGTCAATCAGCGAGATTGCTAAACGCTTCTGTACTGGCGGGATGTCTTTAGGTGCATTGTCAAGGGAGGCACATGAAACTTTAGCGATCGCCATGAATCGCATTGGTGGTAAATCTAATTCTGGTGAAGGTGGAGAAGATCCGGTTCGTTACAATATATTAAATGATGTTGACGAAAATGGACATTCACCCACTCTGCCACATTTGAATGGGTTGAGAAATGGTGATACCGCTTCTAGCGCCATCAAACAAGTGGCTTCCGGTCGTTTTGGTGTCACACCTGGATACCTAGCCAGTGCTAAACAAATTGAAATCAAAATCGCTCAAGGTGCAAAACCGGGTGAAGGTGGACAGTTACCGGGTCCAAAGGTTAGCCCTTATATTGCCATGTTGCGCCGTTCTAAACCCGGTGTAACTTTGATTTCTCCCCCTCCCCACCATGATATTTACTCGATTGAAGATTTGGCGCAGTTGATTTTTGACCTGCATCAAATTAACCCGAAAGCACAGGTTTCTGTGAAACTGGTTGCAGAAATCGGTATTGGTACGATTGCGGCTGGTGTAGCTAAAGCTAATGCTGATATTATCCAAATTTCTGGTCATGATGGCGGTACTGGTGCATCTCCTTTGAGTTCTATTAAACACGCTGGTAGTCCGTGGGAACTCGGATTGAGTGAAGTGCATCGGGTGTTGATGGATAATGGATTGCGCGATCGCGTAACTTTAAGGGTCGATGGTGGTCTCAAGAGTGGCTGGGATATCCTAATTGCAGCATTAATGGGCGCTGAGGAGTTTGGTTTCGGTTCTATTGCCATGATTGCTGAAGGTTGTATTATGGCGCGGGTGTGTCATTTAAATACCTGTCCCAAGGGTGTGGCCACTCAGAAGGAAGAATTGCGGCTCAGGTTCACTGGTATACCAGACCATGTGGTTAATTTCTTCTATTTTGTGGCTGAAGAAGTCCGTAGTCTATTAGCTAAACTCGGTTATCGTTCCTTAACAGAATTGACTGGTAGGGCGGATTTGTTAACTGTGCGTTCTGATAGTAAGCTACTTAAAACTCAGTCCATTAACTTGGACTGCTTAACTAAGCTACCAGATGCCAAACAAGAACGTAGCTGGTTGTTACATGAAGAAGTCCACAGCAATGGATCTGTTTTAGATGACCAGATTTTAGCTGATGTGGATATTCAAGAGACGATCAAAAATCAATCCACTGTCACCAAGACTTATGCTGTTGTCAATACTGATAGAACGGTGGGATCAAGGTTAGCGGGGGCTATAGCATCTCAATACGGTGATAGCGGTTTTGAAGGGCAAATTAACCTGAACTTCCAAGGTAGTGTAGGGCAAAGCTTTGGCGCGTTTAACCTGCCTGGGTTAACTCTGACTTTGACAGGGGAAGCTAACGACTATGTAGGTAAGGGGATGCACGGTGGAGAGATTATCATTAAACCCCCATCTGATGCTCAATACGAACCATCACAAAATGTGATTGTTGGCAATACCTGTCTTTATGGTGCGACTGGTGGTGTGTTATTTGCCAACGGTTTAGCCGGAGAACGCTTTGCTGTACGTAATTCTAAAGGTACGGCGGTAATTGAAGGGGCTGGGGATCACTGCTGCGAGTATATGACTGGTGGTGTGGTTGTGGTTTTGGGTAAAGTCGGCCGTAACGTAGGTGCGGGTATGACTGGGGGACTGAGTTACTTCTTAGATGAAGATGGTGCTTTCCCTGAGTTAGTGAATAAGGCTATTGTCAAAATTCAGCGGGTGGTGACGGAAGCAGGTGCTAAACAACTGCATGAGTTAATTCAAGCCCATAGCGATCGCACAGGTTCACCGAAAGCACAGCTAATTTTACAAAATTGGGCAGAATATCTACCCAAATTCTGGCAAGTTGTGCCACCTTCAGAAGCTGATAGTCCAGAAGCTAATGCTGAATCTGAGACAGCAAGTAAACAGTTAAGTTCTGTTTAGTTAGGTGACAGGTGACAGGTGACAGTGAAGAAGACAAGGAGCAGGGAGCAGGAAGCAAGGGGGAAAGCTTTTCTCCTCTCCTGCACCCCGCCCCCTGCTTCTTCAGCCTCCTGACTATTTCTTCTTAGCAACCAACTGTTGTTGTTTGTCTTGCATTTCTAACATTTCTGGGATAGTGACAAACTTATAGCCTTGCTTACGGAATTTACTGATAACTTCTGGTAAGGCTTTGACCGTGTGAGTGCGATCGCCACCCCCATCGTGCATTAATACAATACCACCAGGTTTTGCTGCCTTGAATATATTGTTGATTAATCTAGGTACACCAGGACGAGAATAGTCTATTGAGTCAGAAGACCACATAATAATTGCATACTTATTACTTCTTGCGTAAGCTGCTACCCCATTAGTCATATTGCCACCTGGTGGGCGAAACAAACCGGTTTTTACACCTGTAGTCTTAAAAATAATATCTGTAGTATTGGCAACTTCATAGGCTGCCGTTTGCGGGTTCATGTGATGATACCAATGATGCCAGGTATGATTAGCAATAGAATGACCTTCAGCAACTATTCGTCTGCTTAAATCAGGGTAATTTTTTACATTTTGCCCAAGGACAAAAAATGTGCCTTTAATATTATTTTTTTTGAGGATATCCAGCACTTGGGCTGTACTTTTCGGCCAAGGACCATCATCAAAGGTGAGTGCAATCACTTTCTGATCTGGAGGAAGTGTAGCCGCCTTAATTGTTACCCCTTGAAAACTTGATGGCACATCAGCAGCAATACCTTTTGCTTGTGCTTCCCGCTGCCAAGTAGTGAGCATTGTTGCCTTCAATTGCTCAATACGCTCCTGAGTTCCTATGTTAGTTACAATATCATTTATACTGATATTCTGGCTATTTTGAGCTTCAGAGGCATTTGGCTTGACAAGCATCATCAAACCAATGCCCACAGTACCAGTTAAGCAAAGCAATACAATTAATATTCCCTGCGGCCAAAAAAATGACTTCTTATTTTCCACTGCATAGCTCCTTCAAGGGTTGAACCATCGGTCAGGTTTCTGACGGTAGGTTATAACACATTTTGTCCAGATATTAGATATTCAATTATTTACTGGTAATTATCAAAAGCGTGATACAAAGTTACAGAAATTCCGAAATTTAGCACCATAATTTATACTTATTGTCCCAAAAGTTTAGCATTTACCATTCAATTACCTTCTTAAGTATGAAATCTGTGACTTTTGTACTTTTGTCAACATCGTCGGATAATGAATCAATGATTATTCCACATAACCACACTTTAGGAATAGAGTATCTACGCCAAAATAACGGCACAAACTATCAGTAACATTACTGGAGATGTATATTTTAGTGCTTAAGTTCCTTCCTTCTTTTTAAAGAAAAATTTAATTTTTAACTGCATTTTGTTGTTTTTATAAGTCTATGAAATAGATAGACAGAAAACAACTGATCATAGTTTCCCATGATCGAGGCTGAGTTAATTGTTAAGATAGATACTCTTCAAGAATGCTGGAAAAATGAAATTATTAATAAAGAATTAGGAAATAATCATTATGTGTATCAGTAAAAAGGTCAGGAGTCACAATACTTGTAATTAGGCCAAAGTAATTGAGTCCAAATCAAGTACCCTAGTAATACGGAAAATATATAACCAACTCATGTTTTACAATACCCCAGGAGCAGCAATGCTGAGGTTAACTCTTGTAAGTCAATATTTATGACAATAATGCTTTTATCTTGGACAAAGTTTAAACCTGCGGTGACTGCGACTTGATGACCACAATTTCCAGCTAGACTCAGGTAACGCACTCGATTATTATGATTGGGGAGCGGATCATACTCAAAGAGCGATGCCTGCGGCTTACCCTTTGGGGGAAGCAAGCTACGCGGAGCGTCTCGAAGAGAGCCAAGCTATCGCGGCTACCATCATCAATTAAAATCAGTTCAGCTTCACCGTCTAACTATGCCATCACACGAGTGAGACGGTGGTACATTTCTGTAATGTTTTTTTTGCTGTCAATTGGGATAACAAGTAAGTAGATGGGCTAATTCACAGTTATTATTGATCGAGTGTAAATTCTTGATCAGGCTTTTTTGATTTTATGACATATATATCAATCAAATCAATATTTTAAAATTCAACTATTCATGCATATTGACAAAATAATTTTTTTGGCTAGAAATATGAACCATAATAGACATTATCAATGGCAGAGAGATTATCTTATCTTATTAATAATTTGGTTACTGGGATTAGTTATAGATAGAACTTGGTTTTTATTAGATGACTCCATCCCTGCCCATGATCAAAGCGCACATTTAACAGGAGCATTAAGTCATTATCACATCTTTAATAATTTTAATATCTTCTCAGGTGATTGGTGGTTATCTCTGTGGCAATTAACCCCTAGTTATCGCGCTCCTTTTGTATATATTTGTACTGTACCTTTTTTGTTTCTATTTGGCAAGGGATACGACCAAGCAAGTTTAGTTAATTTACTTTACTCAGCAATAATTATATTGTCTGTATATCATCTAGGAAAATATTTATTTAAAAATATAAAGATTGCTATAACTGCCAGTACATTCTGTTTGTTATTGCCTATTTTGGGAATTAACAGAACAGATTATTTATTAGACTATGGTTTAACAGCAGTTGTCATTCTCACATTTACCATTTTAACCATTTGGAAAGATAGTTATGCTGGATTTTTATCATGGGTGTTAACTATCAGCTTGGGATTAGGAATAGGGTTAATCATGTTAGCAAAACCAACAGGATTTATTTTTATCTTAATTCCTGGTATCTGGACATTAATTACCTTGATCAAAAACCGGAAATTTATTAAACTAATTCAATCAGGTTTATCTTTAATTGTAGCTTGGTTAATTTGTGGTTCTTGGTATAGTTTAAATTGGTTAACAATTATCACTTCTGCCTTAAATGCTAACAGTGTCGGAAAAGGGGAAGGAGATCCTGCTGCTACGACTATTGCTGGATGGTTATTTTATCCGCAACTTATACCCGAAACTGTCGGTTTGCCAATATTATCTGTGAGTTTTGGCATTTTATTTGTTTATCTCATTAAACATGATTTTTCTCAAGATGCAATTAAAATCAGTTTGCAAAAGTCTGGATTAAATTGGTTATTAATTTCTCTGGTCAGCAGTTATATACTTTGCACCCTTGGTACAAATAAAGATATTAGATTTATTCTCCCCTGCTTTCCTGTAATTAGTTTAATTTTGTCTCACTTTTTCAATCTCATAGAAAATATCAGGTTTGATAAACTAAGGTTAGCGAGTCTGGTATTAAGTATCATAGTTTTACTTAATAACCTGTTTCCTTTACCCTTAATTCAAGCATGGGGAGGAAAGCATTTACCCAATGATGACGCTAAAAAATATCCACTTTCTCAATTGATAGAGGAAATTAACCAAACAACTCCTTATTTACGCTCAACTTTAGGCATAATTCCGGTTTCGACACCGCAAATAAACGAGTTTACTTTCGACTATTTTGGTAAATTAGCAGATTTTCGCGTACATGGGAGAAAATTAACTACAAAACTAGCTGATGTCAACCAAGATTTAGACTATTTTTCCTGGTACATCACCAGAGATAATGAACCAGAACAAGCAGGAAAAAAAGGAGAAATTAAACGCAAATTAAAATATTTAGTCGAATCTTCTCCTGATTTAAAATTACAGGCTGATTGGGAATTACCGAATAATGATAAATTACGATTATATCATCGGAAAAATTCTGACGTTGTAATTAAACAATTAAGTTATAGTAATGAACCATTTACTCTAGAAATAGTTAAGATTGCCAAGGAATTAATTAGAGAAAAAAATAACCCTGTTATTTATCAAATGACAGGTAAATGGGATGATTTACAAAATGGTTTATTACTATTAAAATGGCAAAATCCGCAAGGCTCTTGGTATCATGATCATGCCATTGCATTAGGAAATTTATACTGTGGCTTTAAATGTCATCCCCAAGGAAATTTTAGAGTAATTGAAAATATATCCACATTTGTACCTAAAACACTACCTTTAGGTAAATATCAACTATCAGCACTTTATTTAGATAGAAGAAGTGGTAAAATTACACCTTTAAATATTCAAAATATTACTGTGAATGTGATAGATAAAGGAAACATAGAAAACTCACCACCTTTAGATTTAGTTTCCCGCATATCACAATTAGCACCGGAATTGCGAAATGGTAAGTTAGAAAATATATTTGAGCAGATAGATAATTTTAATCAATATGATCCCACGCAAGATTATTTAAAACAAATTGAATTTGCAGCTAATTATTACCTGCAATACGAACCAAATAACCTTAATTGGCGTTATACTCTAGTTTTATCACAACTTTTACAGCGCAAAGCACCAGACTTGATTCAGAATTTAACAGAATTAACTAAATATGATGCTAAAAATCCTTACACTTGGGTTTACTTAGCGGTTGTCTATTTATATGAATTTCAACCAAGAAAAGCTGAAGCAAATTTAGTTATAGCAGAACAAATAAAACCAGATATACCAGAATTAAAAACCTTAAAAACTGTGACAAATATCATGAAATTTCTGCCCTTAATTCATTTCTAAGTATGCACAATAAACAATGGTTACTAAGGTTATTGGTAGCATCTCTGTTTTTATGGCTGATAGGTTTAGGTAATTTACCTTTACGAGACTGGGATGAAGGCACTTATGCAATAGTCGCTAGAGAAATTTACCGAACTGGTAACTGGCTTTATCCTACTCTACAAGGAGAGCCATTTTTATTAAAACCACCATTGATGCAATGGTTAATTGCCGTTTGCTATCACATAGGAGGAGTGCAGGAATTGACTACCAGATTTCCTGGAGCATTTTTAACAGCTTTAGGAGTTCCTTTACTTTACTTAATTGGGCGTTTAGTTTTTTCAGAAACTTTACCATCTTTATTATCTCCTTTGGTTTATTTAACATTATTGCCTGTGGTGCGTCATGGTAGACTGGCAATGTTAGATGGTATGAGTATTTCATTTTTTCTATTATTGTTATTTTGTGTTCTCAAAACCCGTGATGATAAAAAATATTCTGTTGGTATAGGTTTTTGTTTGGGTTTAATTACTCTAACTAAGGGAATGTTAGTGGTAGTTTTAGCAGGAATAGCAGGTTTATTTTTAATTGCTAATAAACAATTATCTCTATTAAAAAATCCATTTTTATGGATAGGAATGCTTTTAGGAAATTTACCTGCTATTGGCTGGTATTTCGCCCAATGGCAACATTATGGTAATACTTTCTTAGAGGTGCATTTTCAATCCCAAGCTTTTGATAGACTAGGAAAAGCTGTTGAAGGTAATACGGGTCCTATTTGGTATTATGTACTGGAGGTAATAAAATATGGTTTTCCCTGGTTGTTATTTCTACCTGGAGGTTTATATTTAAGTTGGAAAAACCGTCATACTGCTTGGGGTTGTTTAACTCTAATTGGCGCAATTGTTTATTTTGCCATAGTGTCTTTAATGAGTACGAAACTGCCCTGGTATGTAATGCCTATCTATCCATTTTTAGCTTTAGCAATTGGGGCTAATTTAAGTTTATTTTGGCAAAAAGGCAATTTTAAAACAAAATTTCTGATGGGATTTTTTGCATTTTTAACTACAGTGGCTTTAGGAGGTTGTGTTTATTTTAGCATTGTTGAAAAACAGCTATTGTTAGTTTTAATGAGCATCGTTTTAGCTATAACGATGGGAATAACAACATGGTTAATTAATCAGCGTAACCGTAAATTTATCCCTGTTTTATTTGCGGGGATGTATCTAGTTTTATTACTGTTAATGAATTCCAAATCTTGGATTTGGGAGTTAAACGAAACTTTTCCAGTTCAACCAGTTGCTGCATTAATTCGTCAACATATTCCACCGGGAACAACAATCTATACTTCTTTTGCTTATAATCGTCCTAGTTTAGATTTTTATAGTGATTGTAAAGTTATGGCTGTACCTATTTCAGTGTTACAGGAAATGTTGTCTAATAAGTCTTATTTGTTGGTGGATAATGAGAGTTTGGATAAAATAGATTTATCTGGGAGTCAAGTTTTAGGTAATGCTGAAAATTTTACTTTGATTTTATCACAAAATAAATAAGCCATAATATTTAGTTAATTTGCTCCTCTAAGCCACCCATAAATCTCGTGCAAATCGTATAGAAAATGTCACCATTAGTATTGCAAAAAAACACATAACTGGGTATCTTAGACGAGGATAGCGTTCAAGCAATAAACCGAAGGCCATAGATAGGGATACAATACCGTAAGCGTATCGTTCAGCAGAAACAGTAATTCCAGTATTTAAAATTAAGCCATAGGAACACATCCCATAAACAAAGGTAACAAGAGGAATTTTAGACCGAAAAAACCAGAGTAAATATATTCCTCCGAAAATGATTACAATTTTAAACAATTCATCTCCAGCTAACAACCAAATTAATAACCACAGAAAATAAAAACCATAACCTACTTTCATCAAGCCTAGCTGTAAGCGAAAGCGCCATAATAAGTAAGCACTGACAATAATTATTAAAAAAAATAATGGATGCCAAGGTTCTTTAATATATCCATACTTCCAATTATTGAAACCTATAACTACTTGCATTAGCATTTGCCACCAACCTTGCAAAGCAAAACCCTTTGCATCTCCTCTCCATGCTTGTTGTGCATGGATAAAAGCCAAAGCATCATCAAATTGAATGTGACAATATAAGCTATAAAGAATAATACCTAGTCCAGTAGTTAAACTGGCAATATAGGCTTTTATACCTCTGTGATATTTCCAAGAAACAAACAAAAAAGTCGGTATGAGTGTAATTCCAGGTAATCTTGTTGCCGTAGATAATGCACCCCAGAAAGCTGCCCAAATATATTGTTTTTGATCAAAAGATCGTAAAGCGGCTGTGGTACATAATAAAAACAAACCTTCAGTGTAAATGATAGTCCCGTACAGAGAATAAGGACACCATGCTAGAGTTGCTGTTGCCCATCTTGCTGCCTTTGTGCCGTAAAGCTCCTCTACCCAGAAATAAAGTAGTATCAAGGCAGCTAAAAATGCTAAGTTATTCACCAAAGTGCTTGCCACTTTAAAAGGTAAACCAGTTGTCATTAATACACGACATAACAATGGAAATAACGGGAAAAAAGCTACTGTATGAATTTGTTTTACATCACTAGAAAAATCGTAGCCATTAGTGACAATTTTTTCATACCAAACACTGTCCCAAGCGTGGAAAACATCCCAACTAAAAGTGGCAGCAACGCCAGTTGATGGAGTCGGAAAGAATGGAGCAATGATTAACATAGCAACAGCTATTAGAAGTCTACTAGATAGCCACATTGCCATGATGAAAAATAAATCATTTGTAGTGAAATTAATCTTTTTGAATATCAACATATATGCAAAGATTTATTGATTTTCAAATAAGTAGACATCATCCTTTTCATATTTCAATTTAAATTCTGAATTATTGTTTAATTGACTTACTAAGCTTTGAGCAAATTCTTGATTACTTGCCCATCCAGGATGACGAACATTTAACAAAACATAATCAAAAATATTTAAATCTTGTTCTTGATAACCAACGTTGGTATATTTTATTAAATCCCTGTTACTTAAATGTGGGGTAATTTGCGCTGTTGTATAAACACTGCCTTGTTTTTTTACTAAAGACACTGCTTCTCTTGTAGCTTGCCAATTATCTATAGACTCTAAATATTTACCTGTAAAATGGGTGAATTTAGCTAAACACAGAAATGTAATTAAAGACCAGATAATAATCCCACGTTTGTTTTGTAGCAATCCCTTACCAACAGCAAGACTAGCAATGACGGCCAATATCAAAAATGGTAAAGCTGGTAATGAATATTGATGAACTAAATCTTTTTGAGGTTGATAGTCAGCTATTAAGTTGATTGCTACACAAGGAAGAGCGCCAACCAAGGGAATTAAACTAGCAGTAGATAAACCCCATATTATTGGTGCTGATAATAATAGTAAGTATCCCAAGTTATCAAGAGAAAAGATTTTACTGAATATTAATCCAGGCTGAAAGATTAAATTTTTAGCAATCTCAAAAACAGAGTTACCTAAATAACTATAACGTCCTACGGCTGCTGCTTCGGCACCACTGAAAACTGGGATAATTAACTTAGTTGCGATAATAAACCAAGCCACACCAAGAATAATAGCTAATAACCCAAACCAACGGCGTTTTTCAAATAAGATCAACCACAGTCCCATCGCTGCGACTGTTAAAGATAATACGGCTTTACATCCTAAAATGAAAATTAAACATACACAAAACCAAATTAATTTTTGCAATCGTGCGAATAAAACTGCGGATAAAAGCAATGGTACAGCAATAACTTCAGGATGAAAATCAAATAAATTAGTATTAAATACCACTGGATACAACAAGTAAGCAGTAGCAACTGCTATAGCTTGACTTTCTTTTAATCCTGCTTGAATAGCTAGATACCATGTAGGTAAAGCACCTAAAGCTAAAGCCAGTGCTTGCACAATAAATAGCCAATAGACGCTAGGGTAAATTTTGTAGGGTATTGCCAAAATATAATGAACCCAAGCAGCATGATCACCAAGAATGTGAAATCCTTGTATCGTAGTAATTGGTTCTTTTCCCTGACTAATTAAATAAATTGCTTGGTCAAAAATTCCTAAATCAAAAGCAGTGGAATTGAACAATTCATGTCTTAAACTACCAGAGATAAATAAAACTAAGGCACTTATGCCAATAATCAAACTAATAGGACTGATCTTAGACTTAGGTTTCATGTCATTTAATCACATTCGCGGATGAATTTAATTCCAGATGTTTCTATTTTTGTATAAATAAGTATACATCATCTTTTTTAAATTTTAATTCAAATAGTGAAATTGTTTTTAATTGCTTGACTAAATTATCATAATCTTCTGCACTTGCAGCCCGATCTGAGTTACGAACATTTATCAATATGTAATTAAACTTATTTAATTCATTAAGATTATAGTGAAAAGTAATTAATTCTCTATGGGTTAAATGTGGAGTAATAATATCTGTAGTTAAAACACTATCTTGAGTTTTAATTAAAGATATTGCTTCCTTGGTAGCTTGCCAATTATATAAATTTTTAAGATATTTTGAGGTAAAAAAGCCAAATTTACCTAATACTAAGAACCAAAATAACGACCATAAAATAATTGCTTTTTTTTGTATCCAAGCCTTACCTGCTGCTAGACTGGAAATTAAGGCTAATATTAAAAATGGAATTATTGGTAACGAGTAATGCCAGATCAAATTTTTTTGGGAGGGATGATCAGCAATCAAATTTAAAGCTAAACAAGGAATTGCGCCTATCAAGGCTATCATATATTTGGGTCTTAAAGCCCATATTACAGGCACTAATAAATAAAATAAATATTCTAAATTTATCAGTGTAAAAATGTTACTAAAAACAATTTTTGGTTGAAACAGGATAATTTGTAATGTTTCATAAAATGACTTTCCTAAATAGCTATAGCGATAAAGATGACGGTTAATTAATGCTGCCTCATTGCCAAAAAAAGGAATAATGATTTTGTTAGCAATCAAAAACCATGCTATACCACTCGTAATAGCGATCACACCATATAACCGTCGCTTCTCAAACAATAGCAACCAAACCCCCATAGCTACTACTGTCAAGGAAAGTACAGCTTTACATCCCAACACTATCAGAACACTTACACAAAACCAAACAATTTTTTTCGTTCTTGCAGCTAAAACAGCCGTCAAAAGTGCAGGAACAGCTATTGTATCTGGATGAAATTCAAGTAAGTTAGCATTATATATCAGAGGATAGAGTAGGTACACTGTTACCATTACTATTGCTTGACTTTTTTCCAAACCCGCTTGCAATGCCAAAAAATATGTAGGTAAAGCACCTAAAGCTAAAGCAGCAGACTGGACTGCAAATAGCCAATAAACGCTAGGATAAATTTTGTACAATAAAGCCAAAAAATATAGAATCCAAGCAGCATGATCAGCTAAAACATGAAAACCGAGTATAGAAGAAATTGGCTGTTTACCTTGACTAATTAAGTAAACACATTGATCAAAAAATGCTAAATCTCCACCTGAATTAAATAACTCATGTCTGAGGATACTAGATATAAATAAGAGCAATGTACTAATGGGAATAATTAAAGCTAAACTGTTATTATTTGGAAGGTTTTCTATTATTTTTTTAATATCAATTATCATAACAATATTATTTAAAATTTAAGGGGATTTTATAGATTGGTTGTGGAAAAATCATTTCACAATTTCTCATAACATCAAAAATTGTTAACCCTAAAATTATAGAAGCAATTTTTATATAGATAGGTGTTTCCAAATAACTAACAAAAGATGACATTTGCACAACTATAGAAACCCAACGATATTGAGGAAAATAAAAGGCAAATATAATAGATAAAATATCAGCAGGATAGAAATATCTGTTGTGCATCTTAGGCAAGATATATGGCATAAACAAAACTGATATTGTACCTAAGTATATGAGTCTATCTTGAGTTATTTCTAGGTTACTTCTATATACAAGATATGCTAACAAAAATATAGAAAATACAGTTAATAGTAAACCTATCGGCACAACAATATTATATAACTCGTTAGGAATCCATTGATAAAGATTAGGTACATTTTTAGCTAGTTCTTTATATTTATTAGCTTGATCAAAATACACCAATAGCAATTCTTTCATAGGTCTACCAGCAAACCAAGCTGGCAATATTGCCCCTATATATACTAGCGGAACTATTGGTAAATAATACCAAGATATTCTTTTTTTTACCAATAAAATTAATAATAAAGGTGATAAAAACATGGCTTGCAACTTAAAACAAATTCCTATACCAAAGCTAATTAATGCCGGAATTTGTTTATGAATTGATAAAAAGTAAATGCAAGCAATTAATCCTGTTGTATAAATAACATCACATTGTCCCCAAAGAGAACTATTATAAATTACAGTGGGACTTAATATAACTGCTAAAAATGCCCAATTTGCTCTTTTACCTACTGGATATTTTAGTTTGACAATTTTATAGGTGAAAAATGCACAAATAAAATCAACAGTCATAGCAAAAAGTTTGATTGCCAGAATTTTCGGCAATCCAGAAAGCATGGTAGAGGCAATTACAAGCCAGTAAAGGTAGGAAGGGGTATAATCAGCAAAACTATATTTTAAGGCATTAAATCCGCCATGAGAGGCAATGAAATCATACCAAGGATCTAAAAAATATTTATAATCTACTGATTTATTAGGAACACAAACTAATCTCAATATCACAGCGAATATAATACCAATAAATAAGTATCTAGGAATTGGCGATCGCAGATAGTTGAGAATCCTATCAAACTTATGTTTAACTAACTTTAATAATCTCTTGTTTGCAGTTATTATCATAAAACTTATAATTCTAGCCTGGTAAATTTTCTACTAATAGAAGTAAGGTAATATATTACCATCATCTACTTGCTAAAATTTTTACCCTGATAATGTAATTAACAGATACCATACTTCTGTTGCATCAGAGATATAACAAATTAGAGATATTAGAAAATTAATATGCAACCCAACCCAATAATAAGTTTTTATAATATTAACTAACAGAAAAGCAATATTACACCCCAGAAGAATATCTGGAATTAAAAGCAACTGCGGACTATAAAAACCAATATATTGAAGGAAAAATCATCCCTATTAGGTCGAAAACAGAAAACAACATATAAAAATAAATTCATTTCTTTACCCTACCCAATGATGCTGGGCAAAACCTATTGCTAACTTAATCAATAAGATCATAAATAAACCAAGAATTAAATAGGCTTGACGGGGAAAACGAGATAACCATACACCAATAGCAATATTTAAAGGCACAATTCCGTAAGCAAGACGACTTAAAGATATTGTTGCCCCAGAAGCTAATAGTAAACCCACTCCACAAAAGCCATAAATTACCATCACAGGCGTTAGTTGCTGACGAAATCTCCACAAAAGATAGCTACTACCCAAAACCATGAAAACATTAAGTAAGTTATTGATTATCTGTTGATCTGCTAGTATTAATACAACTATGACTGCAACATAACCCGCGTAGATAATGAAATTGATAATCGCAGGATGTGAATAGTTACGAAACATCCTTACAAAAAAATAACTAATTACAATGATACTAAATATTAGAGGATGCCAAATATCTAAAACACCTCCATTTTTATTAGCTGCCCAACCATCAGACCAATTACTACCAAAAGGAATTTGCAAGAGCATATTTAACCAACCTTGCCAGTCAAAACCTAATGAGGTTCGCCATCCTTTTTGAGCAGCTATAAAAGCTAAAGGATCATTAAAAGTAATGGCACAATATAAACTAAATAGTAATAGTCCGGTGGTAGCTACTAAACCTGCAATATAGGCAATTGGTGGTTTATTTTGCTTCCATGCAGCTAGTAAAAAGGCGGGGATTAGTGCCATTCCTGTGGGACGTGTGGCTGTGGCCATAGCCCCCCAAAGGGCAGTCCCACCATATTGTTTATTATCAAAGGCACGCAAAGCGGCTATACTCAAAAATAAATATAATCCTTCTGTGTAAATTATGCCTGTAAAAATGGACATGGGAGAAAAAGAAAGTACAGAAGTTGCCCATTGTGCTGTTTTTGTTCCATAATGTTTTTTTAACCAAAAATACAGAAAGTAAAGTGCGCCGCCAAATGCTAAATTATTGATTAATACACCTGCTTTTTCAAAGGATAAACCTAATTTCATGAATATCCAAATACTCACAGGAAACAGAGGGAAAAAAGCAATATTATGCTGTTTACCGTCATTGACAAATTCATAACCAGAAGTCACTATCATTTGATAATGTATACTATCCCAAACATTAAAAGTACCAAAGCCAAAATTGGTAACTTCTTGATTTGCTAATACCAATTTTGGTGTAATCAAAAACATAGCTATAAAAATTAGAATGCGACTACCTAACCATACTGCGGCTGGAAAATATATATGATCTTTACAAAAGAATTTTGTTATATTTAGAATCTGCGATTTTACCATAGATTTATCCATTTTTTGAAAATCATTTTTGATTAATTATTTTTGTGAAAATTAGAATCAAATCAGTTTGAAATATCAAATTTAACAGCAAAAATTCCACAAAAGTGCGCCTTTGGACGAAAAAATCCTTGATCCTTGAGCGTGGTGAGTGTCAAGAGTGAGTCCTCAACAATTTATAGTTAAGAGTAAGCGTAAATTGTTAAATCATTGTGAAAGCTATTACTCTTGTTGGTTCTACCGGCTCTATTGGTACTCAGACTTTAGATATCGTCTCTGAACACCCTGATAAGTTTCGCATAGTTGGTCTGGCTGCTGGACGCAATGTGGAGTTGTTCGCGGCGCAAATTCGCCAGTTTCGCCCCCAAATTGCCGCAATTTCTGCGGCGGATAAGTTACCAGAACTTCAGGAAGCAATTAAAGACCTCAACCCTCAACCTATTTTACTGGCTGGAGAAGCGGGAGTGATAGAAGTTGCACGGTATGGCGATGCGGAAACGGTTGTTACTGGTATTGTGGGTTGCGCGGGTTTACTTCCCACTATCGCTGCTATTGAAGCGGGTAAAGACATTGCTTTAGCAAATAAAGAAACTATCATTGCCGGCGCTCCTGTGGTGTTACCTTTGGTAGAAAAATACGGGGTGAAACTATTACCCGCAGATTCCGAACATTCGGCGATTTTTCAATGTTTGCAAGGTGTTCCTAAAGGTGGTTTAAAAAAGATATTACTGACTGCTTCTGGTGGTGCTTTTCGAGATTGGCCTGTGGAAAATTTACCGCAAGTAAAAGTTGCTGATGCTATTAAACATCCTAACTGGTCAATGGGGCGAAAAATCACCGTAGATTCTGCAACTTTGATGAATAAGGGTTTGGAAGTAATTGAAGCTCATTATTTGTTTGGGGTGGATTATGATGATATCGAAATTGTCATTCATCCTCAAAGTATAATTCACTCTTTAATTGAGTTACAAGATACTTCAGTTTTAGCTCAACTCGGTTGGCCAGATATGCGTTTACCTTTGCTTTATGCTTTATCTTGGCCAGAGCGAATTTACACAAATTGGGAAAGACTGAATTTAGTAAAATCTGGTGATTTAACCTTTCGTGAGCCAGATCATCAAAAATATCCTTGTATGGGCTTGGCTTATGCTGCAGGTAGAGCCGGCGGTTCTATGCCAGCGGTTTTAAATGCTGCTAATGAGCAAGCTGTGGCGCTATTTTTAGAAGAGAAAATTAGCTATTTGGATATTGCTCGGTGTATTGAATGGGTGTGCGATCGCCATCAAAATCATAACAAAGAAAATCCCTCTTTAGATGACATTTTGGCAGCAGATCAATGGGCTAGACAAGAAGTTTTCACAGCTACTGAAAAGTTAGCAACTCAGCCGCAAGTTATTTCTGTACGTTAGGACTAGATCCCCGACTTCATCTTTGCTATTGTCAAAAAATTTTCAACTATGTCAGAAGTCGGGGATCTTAAACTCTGATCACGTGATATTATACACTATAATAAAATCAGCATAAGCACTCAAACAAGTCTGGGAATATTCAAACCTCAGTCACAATGAAATAGCAGTTTTTATTTGCGAGTGCAATTGATTTGCGTTAAGTAAAAACACTGAAAAATTACAATTATTCGCTACTTGATAAACTATGGCTAAAATGCAACTGCATTTCAACGGTAACTTCTCCCTCAAAAAAGAAGAAATTAAAAGAATACTAGAAGCAGCATCAGGAGAAAAAGGTTTAAAAGACACCTTAGAAAACCTAATGACAAAAACAGGTTTAGGTAATGCCAAAGTTGGCAAAATCAAAAGTTGGGCAATTAGATCTGGTTTAGTCAAAGACAATTATTTAAGTCCAGAGGGAAGAATAGTATTAAAACATGATCCTTATTTACAATCAATCATTACCGATTGGTTAATGCACTTTTATTTAAGCTTTGGTAATGAAGGTTTAAAGCAAATACCAGAAAATCCTTCTGAATGGGGAGGATGGACTTATTTTATTTATATATTTTTGCCAGAAAATCCCACTTTTACTAAAGATAACTTATTTCAAAATAGTATTCCTATATTTGAAGAACCAGCTAAAGTAATTCCTGAAAGATTCAAATATATTTTAAGAGCTTATACCGAACCGCAAGCATTAGCTAATTGTCAAATTATCCAAGAAATCAAAACAAACACCTATCAAACAGGAAAAGCCAAACTTCCCAATTCTCATTTAATTGGTTATTTCCTAGCTAAACTTTGGGAACGAGATTTTAATAAACAAACTTCTGTTTTAACAGACGATATCATCAATCAAAAAATGGGAATTGTCCCGGTTTTAGGTATTCAACCAGAAACATTACAGCAACATCTAAATAGTATAGAATCCTTGGGAATTATTGAACAAAGACGCACAGTATCACCCTATCAAATTATACGTCGCTGGGATGCTCCTGTTAACTTATTAGAAAAAGCTTATGGTAACAATCAATAACTTATCACTTGCAGATGCAAAACCTACAGATTACCCTCAATGATCGCTTTTTCTGCTTCTGTTAACCCATACAACAAATAAACTATTTCATCAATTAAACAATCACATCTTTGCAGTTGCTGTTTGATTGGTAAGAGAATATTTAAACTTGATTGATATTCTTTACCTAATGTTTCCTGTTCTTTTCTGGTGGTAATATCAATTTTGATTTTCTTCTTATTGTTCTTGAGAATATCGATTAATTCATCTAATGTTAAATGATTATCTCCTTGTTTTTGTTTATGATAATCACCTAAATAATTCTGAATTTTTGATTTATTGGTTAGGTTATCAATATCAGTACCAATAAATCTTTCTAACCATGTGATAAATCCTTTGATTTCTGTTTGTTTTTGTTTA
Source organism: Anabaena sphaerica FACHB-251 (assembly GCF_014696825.1). NCBI lineage: Bacteria > Bacillati > Cyanobacteriota > Cyanophyceae > Nostocales > Nostocaceae > Anabaena > Anabaena sphaerica. Next base: position 245,043 of record NZ_JACJQU010000004.1, read on the forward strand.
TTTAATTCTATCATTTATTCCGCTAAATATGCTAATAAATCATGAATTACATCCGCTTGAGATGGTTGTTGGTTAAGGTGGTGATCAATTTGGGTAAGTAGGATATTAGGGTTATGATTGATTTGATATTGTTGGTAAATATTAATGAGATTTTGTAGATATTCTTGACGTTTTTCTGGGGGAGTTGTAAAGAATATTTTAGGAACTGGTAGAGATTTAATTTCATAACCATTGATATTATTGTTTGTGCTAGTTAGATTAAATCTCCAATCTAATAACTTAAAATTTAGTAAAGCAGTCAAAAATTCTAAATTATATACTTTCACATCAGATGTCAAATGATTTTTTTGATTTTTTTTAATTTAAAGATCCAAAATCAACTTCATCAAAATCCCAACCTAAAAAATGATTCTTGAGTTTCAGTGAAATAATTTTCATATTCTTATTTAAATTTTATTAAAAAAAACAACTATATTGTCATTTTAAAATATAATAGATAGCTTATTTAACAACCATGATTTTTAAGCATCAGATGTCATGATCATTACTTTATTAGTCGCGTGGATAATATTTGTCATTCTGTGGAAATTAGTAAAAACCACCATCAAAACTGCCGTGACTTTTGCAGCTATAGTGGTTTTATTATACTTTGGTTTTGGGATTACACCCCAAGATATTTTGCATCAAGTCACTCAATTTGCCCAAACCTTCTCACAAACACCAGCTGGTAAGTAATTCGTAATTCGTAATCATTGATTTTCTCTCCTGCTCCCCACTTCCCCATCTCATCATCTTATACCAATTTTATGTGAGGCTGCACAGAATGATGACATCAATAGACATCTGGTGGTAATTAAATGTGCGTGGTTTGAAACCCTTGTAGAGACGTTCCGGCGGAACGTCTCTACCATATTTCCGGAGAGGTCTAATAGACTTGTCCATCTTTATCTGTGTTTATCTGCGTTTATCTGCGGTCAATTATTCTTGATATCTTATTCTATGCAACTTCATATCAATTTGGTATTACTTGTTGGATGCCGAAATTTTAGCCAGTGCATCTTTAACAGCAGGAGGTAGCTGACGCATGATTTTACCTCTTTCCCTGTCTAATGCCACTAGTGTCACCTGAGCAGTGACATATAATTCTTGATCATCCGTGGAAACAATTTTATAATCCCAGTTAATGCGGACACCCGTTACTTCCAACATCCGGGTTTTTACCAGCGCCATCATCCCTAATTGAAGTGAACGATGATAGCGTACTGACAATTCTACAACTGGCAAATCACAACCTAAAGCCACTAAATCAGCAAATTCAATACCTATAGAGCGCAAACATTCTACCCGCGCTTCTTCCATCCAAGTTAAATAAGTACCGTGCCAAACAATTCCTGCATAATCCGTGTGGTGAGGCTGCACTCTGATAGGATATTCAAACCAATTGTCAAATTCAGCCCTTGTCACCTTATCAATGGCGCTAGTTGGTGGTAGTTTTGGTTGGCTTGGTGTTTTTTGAGTCATATTCAATCTTGTGAGTATTGACTTTAATTGTTACCCATCAGATTTTAACAGACACCGCGAAACACTTGACACAACAGTACAAAGACGAGCTATTTACGGTAATGGTGAATAGGTGTTAAGCGTTAAACAAACAAAGCCGCTATCACCAATTACCAATTACCGAAAAACAAGGCCATATTTGCCCTCGTCTTGGGCAAGTTATCACTTCTTGACAAGGGTTTTATGTCTTGTAGAAGTTTGTATAGATTGCTTGACAAGATTAGCCAGTTCCTGCAATTGGTTAATTGCTTCTGCACCTTCTAATTTCATTAATTCGCGGTCATCTCGCATTTCAGTCCACGTGATTCCGTAATCTGATACCAAAAAGCGAATAAGATGATTGTCTCCTAAGCTAACCATAAACGAAGCACTGTTCATTTGGTCGCCACAGGTATAACAGGAAGCTGGATAGCCGTTCCGCTCCAGTACTATTGCCAAAGCTTGTAGGTTCATTACCAAGTCTTGGACAAATTGTCTATGTTGATGTGCCAGTCTCAGAAACACTTTTTTCCTCCAGACACCACAGTCATTTGAGTATATTTTATATTTTCTTTAGATTTTCCCATCCTTTGGTATTGTAAACTATCCATTACAATTCCCAAAAAATAGTTAAGTCTGTAATTAGCTATCTTGCTTAGGGTAGTGGATAACGATTCTGTATGTCGTATCAAACTATTCAATTTGCAAGATATAAATATCCGTTCAAACCAGTAAAGTTAATATTGTCTTTAGATGTTTAGCTCTAATCTCCTAGTTTTGTAAGCAATCAGCTTTCAGCCTAACTCAAATCTCCTGCTAGTCAACCTGGGAACAGTTGCATATTACACTGTTATAGGTAGTGGTTAACCGAATTAGCAGTATTTCTTTACTCTAGCGTAACTTTTCGCCTTTTTATTGCCATCTCTATTTTGGTTAATCTATTTTTGATCTAGTCTAGTATTGATAGCCACACAAGAAAAAGCAGCCATGCCTTGTAAAACGGCAAGTTGGAGATTTCAGTCTTAAGACCGATGCCAGAATTTAAATAGGGTTTGCTGATAGCGTAGCGTGGCGTAAGCCATAAAAGTCTTGTCGTGGAGATAGGGAACAGGTAACTCTTAACAGGGAACAGTTTCAAGTGTTTAGTAGGGAAAAATTTTCTTTTGAGTAGGACTCAAAAGCACGGTTTTGAAGTTCTTACCCCAAAAAACTTGCCACTTTTTGAAAATAAAAAAGGCTGAAACCTTCTCCCTGTAATGCTTTTATGTTTATTCAGCCAGAGTTAGATAAATTTTGCTAAATTTTATACTGAATGCTTGAACCGGGAAAACCCCAAGCCTACATACATCCTCTAAAACATAGCTGAATTGAGGATTGGGCGGTAGCCATTTAGGCAATAGTTTCGAGATATTGAATAAGTAACAGAAACAGGGGAGTAGAAGCAATAATCCTGGGTTAAGGTTTCAACCTGATAACAACCCCCTTAAAAAAGGGGGAGCTAAATTCTTCAAAGTCCCCATACACCCTACACCCTGCTTCAAAAGACTACTTGCCACCAACCAAAAGCAGGACCGATAAAACGGATCGTCACCCATGCTACGACCATAACACCAATGCCAATCCAGGCTCCACGAGTAGTCAAACTCACAAATAGTTCAGCTTGAGATTTGGTGATGGGAATCCAGGGTAAGATGCGAGTATCTTGACCGTATTGTTCTCCTAGTGTGGTTTTACGACGTTTTGCTTCACCCATAATCAGTAATTTAAATTTCGGTTTAGGTTCTTAATATATGTTCGCAGGAATCACGGCTATTTTAGAGAGGAGGCAGGAGTTAGAAGGCTCCAAGCTAGAAGTTTTTGAATGTTGAATTGTTCCGATGCCTGTGATTAAGCAGAATTTTCTTCATTAGGTTGAGAAAACAAGCTGGGATCGAGATAGGTTAAGCGTGCTAGAGGACTAAGGGCAGTGAGAATTTGAGCGCCATAGCTCCGGTTAACAACACGACTATCAAGTAAAGCCACAATACCCTGATTTTCCCGGACTGGAGCGATCGCTCGTTGCAATTCATTCAAAGCAGTGGGTAATAAATATAACCGAAACCAATCTTGGTGAGATCGCTTGTAATGAGCTACCCTACCAGCCACCAAAGGATTTTCCAAAGATGGTAAAGGCAAAGTCGCAATCATTAACAACCGGGGTGCTGGTAAAACACCTTGATGCGATCGCCAATATTCCCAACCTGTCACCAAAATACCATTTTCATCCAAACAAGTTTTTTCCACCTGCACCCGCGAACCAAACTCCGAAGCCAAAATTGTCCCCACTCTTGATTTGAGAGGTACATCCCCCACCAACACCACAGTCATCCCTGGTGCTGTTGCACTTAAACAAACCAGCGTGCGGACTTGGTGAATAAACGCCCCTTGAAATTCCGGTGTATTCGGTAGAGGCAACTTATAAGGTGCATACAGTTGGATAGCCTCCCCCTGATGATCAGCGGAAAACTTCAAACAAGTTACATCATCCAAACCCAAACGCTCCCGGAATAAAGGAGCTTCCGTTTCTGGTTCTAAAGCACTGCCAATCAATACTACAGGTTGACGCTGCCAAATTGGTGTCAGTCTTTTGGCTAATTCAATCGGGGCATAATGTAAAGAAAATAACCCTTGACGACGGGAAATAGTCGCCCAGAAGAGAGCAGGAGATGGAGAGATGGGCAGATGGGCAGATGGGGAGACGGGGGGAAAATCATCTGCAAAGTTTTGGAACATCTGCCAAAATTTTTGCCAGGTTTTTGGTAAGTCTCTGATGGAATCTAAACTAGAATACAGACCTTGTAAAATCTCTATCTCTGTTTGAGAAATCAGATAGCAGTGGTATGGATTTTCTGGATGCTGGAATAATTCATGTGTCAGTTTTACCCTGGCTTCACGAATAACCTCAGCTTGGTAGGGACAAGCCAGCATAAGTTGATCCCAGTCATGAGGTTGAATATCTTGGGTTAGCTGATCACGTACCCAATTTTCTAAATCATCAACCCCATCAATAATAGTGGGAATATTTGGGGGGAAACTATCATTATCAGCCAACTGACCTTTCAACCAAGCTTCCGGGGATGTTAACAGCAATCCTTGGAAATCAGAACCAGGCCAAACCTCACCAGTTCTGATCGGTTTATTAGCTGATAACCATTGCTGTAACCGGGGAATTTCTATATTTAGTAAGCGTTGCTGGACATCTACCGATGCCACAATAATTACAGGTCCATGCCACATCAAGGCAGATGCGATAAAACTTGTGCGATATCGCCCTTGGTAGCCACAAACTGCCCCTACTTGAATTAAAGCACTACGTCCTAACCGCAAAGCCCGTGCTACCAACCGTGCCATCGTCAAATGATGCGGCCAAGTTGGAAAACCCGCCTGCGATCGCAGGAAGTTATGTAGTGATAAATGAACTTCTGCCTCAATCACACGCTTTTCATCCCATAACAAGTGACTTTTTCCGAACTTCCCCATTTCTATTATGTTGTCATTAGTGATTGGTGATTGGTAATAGGTAATTAGTAATGGGTAGTTGGTAAACTTCCTCCTTTTACCAGTCCCCAGTCCCCAGTCCCCAGTCCCCAATGACCATTTACCAACTTCCTTAAATTATGCCAACTTACAAAGGAATCTCCAGCGAAGCCTTTAGGCATCCACTAGATCGCCAAGCCGAGCAAGCTTTGCGAAGTTTACCAGGATTTGATTTAATCGCTCGTAAATTTGTGGAATTTGTCTATGAACGCCCTCAATTAGTCTATTTAATGGGCAACAGCATCCAAGTCGGACCGCGCCAATATTCCACTATTTACCAAATATTTCGGGAATGTGTGCGAGATTTGGACATTTACCCCGAACCTACACTGTTTATCTCACACAACCCCCAAGCCAACAGCTACGCTTTGGGCCAAGAAAATCCTTACATAGTCGTTAACACAGGCATACTAGACTTACTCAATGAAGCCGAAATTCGGACTGTGTTAGCCCATGAACTGGGGCATATTAAATGTGGTCATACTATTTTAATTCAAATGGCGATGTGGGCAATGAGCGCCGCTTCCGCCATTGGCGAATTAACCTTCGGTTTGGGAAATTTTGTCAGTCAAGCTTTAATTTATGCCTTTTTTGAATGGCGGCGTAAAGCTGAACTAACCGCAGATCGCGCAGCATTGTTAGTCATGGATGACTTAAATCCAGTCATGTCATCAATGATGAAAATCTCTGGCGGTAGTAACAAATATGCCAATGAATGTAGTTTACAAGAATTTATCCAGCAGTCAGAAAAGTATCAAGCACTGGATGAAGATGGACTCAATCAAGTATATAAATTTCTCATGTACAATGGCGCTCAAGGGATGATGCTTACCCATCCTTTCCCCGTTGAACGCTTGCATTATTTACGCACTTGGGCAGTATCAGAAGAATATCAGCAAATTCGCCAAGGTAACTATCAAAAAACACCAGCTACCGGAGCAGTGAATGTCAAAGTTGAAACGCCGGAAAGTGAAGCAGAAAAACTACGACAACAAATTGAAGAATTACAAAAAGAAATTGACAGAATGAAAAAGTCAGAATAGGCAAAAGGCAAGAGGCAGAAGACAGGAGAATAAATTTCCCCTCTGCTCCTCTGCCCCCCTGCTCCCTTGCTTCCCAATCAGCTTTCCGGTTCACAGTCGGGAACACCTTCTCTAAATACTCGACTAGCGAGAATATCTACTGCTTCGATGGTAATTAAATCTTGTTTATTTAACTTTTTGCCACTGCTCAATAAACGATTAGCTTGACGCAAACGCGCTCTGTCTATGGCATTACGGACACTACGAGCATTAGCAAAATGAGGCATTGTCTTACGTCTAATTAAATACTCGCGGAAAGCTGTTTCTGCATCTGGGCTGAAACAATAGTTTTGGGCTTTGACTATAGATTGGGCAATAATCAGCAAATTATCAACGCTGTAATCGTTGAATTCAATGTGAATTCCAATGCGCGAATTCATACCAGGGTTACTGTGGAAAAAATGCTCCATTTGGGTTTTATAACCAGCTAGAATGACAACTAAATCATCACGCTGGTTTTCCATTACCTGCATAAGAATTTCAATTGCTTCTAACCCAAAATCTCCTGGATGATCTGGGCGGTATAAAGTATAAGCTTCATCAACTAATAAAACACCACCCATGGCATTATTTAAAACTTCTCTAGTTTTCGGTGCTGTTTGTCCGATCCCCTGCCCAACTAAATCATCTCGTGTTACCAACATGACATTTTCTTTGCGGATGTATTCCAAACGATAGAGAATTTCTGCCATCCGCATGGCTACAGTGGTTTTACCCATACCTGGGTTGCCTAAAAAAGTCATGTGCAAGCTTGGCGCACCAGCAGTTAAACCCAAACTTTTCCGGATACGGTCAACCAACAACAAGGCGGCCATTTCCTTAATTTTGTTTTTGACGGACTTTAAACCGACTAACTCCTGGTCTAACTTATCGAGAATGTCTTGGATATGAGATTCCTGAAAAGCTGCCTCTAAATCGATTTCGCTATCTTGGGTAATGGTAGTAAATGCTGCTGTTTTCAAAACCTGTTCACTCATGACTATCTCCTTTGGCAATGACTCTGATGATAGCGGCAAGTTGGGAAATATAAAAGAATGTAATTCTAATATGTCTGATATATATTTCTTTATTATCAATTCCTGAGTTTAGTCATAGAGAAAACATAATATCCTTGACCTCACCTCCAATATAGAGACAGTCTGAGGGCTGGTTATTGGTTATTGTCATAGGTTATTGGTAAAATTTAACCCAGTGTCTAATCAGCTTATACCCATTTTCCTTTACTTTGAAACATATAAAATTGTCCCTACTTCCTGAAAAATAGAGGCCAAGATAAATGATATGTATCAAGGTTTAAGAGAAATGATATTACCTATAGGTAGGAAAATTATAAGGGTTTGACCATACCCCAGCCTTAAATCTGATTTAGGTTTTTCTCAACATGATGATTCAATTGACAAAACGGTTGCTTGCATTGGTACTTGTTGTTACTTGTACCTTGTTATTTCCAGAAATTACGGTAGCATCAGCAAATAATTTTTTTAGTTCTCCTCAAGTAATTTTCACTTCACCAGGCGAAGATACTCAGGATACAATTACTTTTTCTGAGGATGATTTGACTCCCCAGGAACGCCAAAAACTTCAAGCAGTCCGTCAGCGCCGCAACAAGGAAATTCTTGCTGCTTTAGATTCTTCCCAACGTCAACAACTTGCTCACAATTTGCATACTGGTAGTGACTTTAATCAAGCCCTAGAAGCACTAAATTTAAGTTCAGAACAACAGGATTTAATCAATGCTGCTATTGATTTTACTAATTTGAAATTGAAGGGGATTTTTTCTCATCATGCCTTAATTGATAGTCATAAATAAAACTTAGGAATTGACAATGATAAATTATGCCAGTTGTGGGAGTTTTTGCATTTTGAGCAACTGGCAATAATACAGCAGGAGTCAGGAGTCAGGAGTCAAGAGTCAGGAGTAAAACGGGCTTTGTGTATAGGTTTCAATTTAGATTCTGTACCGTATGGCTACGCCACGCCAGCTATCGGCTGACGCTCACGGAAGCCTCATTGATCTGCAATCTGCTGTAACAATAGGATTATTTTTAGAAGTGGTGATTTAGTAATAATAGGACTTACGCAAGTGTCACATCAAATATCTCTTGTAGGGTGCGTCCTTTTAAAAAAACTTCTAAATGGTTACATATAGCATTTACCAAGCTAGTGAGGTACAGAGTTTTTTAGTCTTATACCAATTTTATGTGAGGCTGCACAGAATGATGACATCAATAGACTTGTCCATCTTTATCTGTGTTTATCTGCGTTTATCTGCGGTCAATTATTATTGATATCTTATTCTATGCAACTTCATATCAATTTGGTATGAGTAATTAATAAATTTGAAAAATTTAGGGTGCATCAGGAAAAATCCCAACACACCCTAACGACTAATAAGCAATAACTAATTCGCAACTTCAGCCAATTCAATCACGCGCCCTTCATAATCCTTAACCAAAAAATTCAAAGGCTTTTGATTGCGAATCTTAAACTTCAAACCCCGTGTTTCCACACGCATTAAAATTAACTCCAAGCAGTCATGGTCAAAACAAACATGACGCTGTTGATTTTTAGTACCAATACTCGCACCAGTAATGATGTGCAGTTGAGTATTTTTCTTTAATTGATACCACAGTCCATCGTTGGCATTACTCATCATCTTATTGGACCAACTGGGACTAGATGACATATAAAGCGGGTCAATCCCTGTTGCACCAATGGTTTGTTCGTAGTTGTAGTAATAGTGCAAAGGTACTTCTGCTGCTGGCAAATCTAGCAACCCTTCATACAACTGTCGGGCAATTTCCAAATCTGACACCATCACAGTGTAGACTTTGGGGGCGCTGGTCAGAAACATCCACATAGCGCCAGCATAAGCAGCCAACAGCATAATCATTATGCCTTGGGTGGAGAAAAGACTATCTAAAGGCAGGGAAGGTAAAAAAGAGCCTAATGTAAATGGACTCAGCAGAAAAGGTATCAAACTAGCTGCTATAACCATGAATAAACAAAGATTGTATAAGGGAGCCGCTTTTAGTATTGTCGATAAAGACTAGCATACTGTCATCTTCTTCAGTTTATCGCAGGAACAGGGAACAGGGAACAGGGAACAGGGAACAGGTGACAGGTGACAGGTGACAGGTGACAGTTAAGAGTTTTTAGCAATCACCAATCACCAATTACCAATTACCCATTACCAATTACTGTTTACCAGCCATTACTCTGTATATTTTAAAAAAATCTACTAAAAAGCTTGTGCAAATTCCTTCCTTTCCTGAAGCTAACCACCCTCTGGTGCAGTCGCTGTTTCATAACAGTGACCAAGAACTACTGAATCTGTTTAGGCGCTATCCCGATCATGGCAAATATTTTACAGTCATTTTTTGCCGTTATAGCCCTATAGTCTACACCTTGATTCAACATTCGGCGCGATCGCCTGTCCAGGCAGATTATCTATTTGCGCTCACTTGGCGACATATTTACTATGAACTCGGTGGACTTTATTTAACTAACCCAGAAACAGGACAGGAAATATTAACCCTGCAAAACTGGTTAATCAACATGACTGCTTTCTGCATTAATGAAATTAAACTACCGCCAACAGAGGCTATTCATTATTCACTCACAGACACTTCTCCGCCGCTATGGTGTTATATAGAACAGGGATTAGACCAACTACCACCAATATTACGCTTAATTGTCTTGATGGCTCAAACTTTCCACTGGAGCGAAACTCGAATTGCTGCTTATCTGCAAGCTGAAGGCGAAAAAATTTCTCCTGACGAAGTAGCCAATTTTCTCCAAGAAGGTTATCGTATGCTAGAAGACAAATTACCAGCTGATATTCGCGCTATTTACTTAGGTGAAGATACTGTTTAAGTTAAACTTAAGTATCAACGTGAAATTATCTATTTTGTACCTAAAAATTAACCTTCTTGCTTACACCTTTGATTTAGATCCAAAATTTCACGGTTAAGTGTTATGAAACAGCCGCTTTTTTTATCGCATTCTACTATTTTCAATTTAAATTTTTTCCTGATTTTACGGCAATTTAGTAAATTGCCACAAGGGATTGTATACAGCCTATTATTTACTTATTTTTTCATACCTACAGCGGCCAATGCTATTGATATTACCAAACAAATCCATAATCCTTTAAATCATCCTATCGGCAAACAATTAAATACCAGACAAACTAGGGAAGAAGCTGATAGATTACTGCGTCTAGGTAAACAACAATATGCCTCTGGAACTGTAGATAAAACCATTGAATCTGGATTACAAGCACTAGAGATTTATCACTCTCTTGGTGATATGAAAGCACAGGGTTTAACTTATGATTTGCTGGCTGGTGCTTATCTGCAATTAGGTAATCTCAAAGATGCAGAAGATGCTATTCGCCGTCGATTAGGTATAGCTCGTGATAATCAAGATTTTCAAAATCAGATTTTTGCCCTCAATAATCTTGGTACTCTGTTTCTGCAAAAAGGCGAACCAAAAGCCGCAGGACAGACTATTCAAGATGCCCTAGTCATGGCTCGCAATCTTGAAAATATTGAAGGACAAGGACTTTCACTCAGTAATTTAAGTCTTGTATATACACGATTGGGTGATTATAACCGAGCCATTAAATTAGCTCAAACTTCCTTAGATTTTCGCCGGAAAACAGGTGATGCGATTGGTGAAATAAATACTCTCAATAATTTAGGTGATGCCTACCTTCTAGCAGGAGATTATGAAAATACTATAGGTAATTATGGGGCAGCAATGCGTTTAGCTAAAATCAATTTTAATCGCCCTAACCAATTACGAGCAATTGATGGTTTAGTGACGGCTCATACTGCTGTTGGTCGTTATGAACGTGCTTTAGAATTACTAGAACAACGATTTGCGATCGCAAAATTTTTAAATGACCCCAGGGAAGAATTAAAATATTTAGTATCGTCTGGTGAACTTTATGAAAAACTCCAGGATTATGGGAAAGCACGTAGTTTTTACCAACAGGCTCTTTCTCTAGCACGAAAATTAGGAGACATCAAACAAGAAGCAAAATTGCTCAATAATCTTAACGAATTGAAAGGACGTTAAGTTTTCATAGGGAGCAGGGAACGGGCAACTCTTAACAGAAAAAAATCATGTTTAAAAACATGAGAGTGAAATAATGACACTGTCTTTTTTCTGGCAACGCATCTCAAAAAAACGTCTTTTTTTTGACTGAGCTTTAAACTCATAACTAAACTTTATTATCCGTTCCCTGTTCCCTGTTCCCTGTTCCCTTTTTTTGTAAAAATTCAGGAATCAGGAATCAGGAGGCAGGAGTAAAACCCTGTTGTACTCAGAGTTTTACTATCAATAGATGTCCTAACCACCCTGTCCACTGCTATATTTAACTAATGACTAATTAAAGAAAACTGATCCGTTTGGTTCAATTCTCATTGCACTTCTATCCTGGTTGACATTAGTGGTTTCTTTTAATGTCACCTCTAAACTTCCTCCTTCTTCACCAGGTTTCGGTGTCACCATCAAAAGTCCAGCGTCTTGGCGTTGAAATGTTATCGTTACGGGTGCGCTTAAACCTTGTAGAGTTATATCTGATTTACCTTGTAATGTGCGTGGGGCTGTATCGCCAATTACTTGATAAGTGATAATTGCCCCTGTCTCATTCATCAACCTGATATTTGCTTTGCCATTTGCGAGAGCAATTCTTGTAGTGCCATCTTGTCCTTGTTGTGGTGATTGTACGCTACTGGATGGGGTGCTACTTGGGAGTGTTTGTGTAGAATTTTCTCCCATGGTGCTGCGATTTTGTCCTTGTTGTGGTGATTGTACGCTACTGGATGGGGTGCTACTTGGGAGTGTTTGTGTAGAGTTTTCTCCCATGGTGCTGCGATTTTGTCCTTGTTGTGGTGATTGTACGCTACTGGATGGGGTGCTACTTGGGAGTGTTTGTGTAGAATCTTCTCCCATGGTACTGCGATTTTGTCCTTGTTGTGGTGATTGTACGCTACTGGATGGGGTGCTACTTGGGAGTGTTTGTGTAGAATCTTCTCCCATGGTACTGCGATTTTGTCCTTGTTGTGGTGATTGTACGCTACTGGATGGGGTGCTACTTGGGAGTGTTTGTGTAGAATCTCCTGTCTGAAGCCTCCGTTCGGCACGATTATAAGGCGGTTCATTCAGAATAGTAGGATTGGGATTAAGTGCTGAGGATGCTTCAGCATCAACACCTGAACTGCTTAGAGATGACGATGGACTGATAGGGAGTGGGATGATTCCTACTTCCATAAGTTTAAGAGTTAAAGCATTGGGAGGACATCCAGCAGGAGCTAATATCCGATTGTTATGTGGTTCTTCGTAGAAAATACTGGGACAAGGGTTAATTTTAGAAGTCGTTGCTTGTGCCATTACAACTTGGGGAATGGCTGGTAAACTAATCAGTAAACCGCTACAAACAGTCCCAATAAATTGAACAGATTTTTGAAGATTCATCATTTTTGCTCCTGTGAAAATATTAAGAATAGGTAACAAGTTAAAAGTCAAAAGTCAAAACTAAATAACTTCTGTTACCTGTTACCTGTCACCTGATTATGCTTCTTCCCAAAGTTGGCGAATTTTATTAGGCAACCAGGTAGAAATTTCTTGAATTCGTGCTGGTGATAATTCCTCTTTTGTGGCAGAAAATACAGCCTTAACTACTTGTTCTGCATTTGCATTGGGCGGCATTCCGCCTTCATTAGCAACTCGAAATAAAAAGCGATCACTATCAATTCCTCTAAAAATCCCTGTCGGTTGCAAAGGTTGACGGACTCGACTTAAAAATGCAACAATTGGGTTGGTATCGTGCCACAAATCTGCAATTTCTAGTTGCAGGGATTTATCTTTAGTTATCTCTGCTGCTTCATGCAATTCCGCCTCAACTCTGTCAGCAGCGGCTGTTGTCATTAAATCCCGCATCACCCGAAAGACTACTTCCGTTAAATCCCTCGCATCAAAAACGTCTGTCAACCCACTTTTAGCCATAACCCTTTCTAGAAAAGGTAAATCTTTGTCAGCAATAGTTACTGATTGTTTTTCCGGGGCTACTGTTGGGGGATTAACTTCTAACTTCTCTAATAGCTGCTGTCCTTTCTGCGTCATTTCCGCTTTTTTGAAAGTAATCAAATGCGGTAAAGGTCCATCCGGTGCGCCAAGAGTATTAGCAATCCGCAAATCGAATTCCTGGGGATGAATTAAATCAGGAACATCTTCTTGAGTAGCGTAAGTATTGCCTGTAAACTCAGCATTGATATAATGATTTTGATTCAAGTAATCTAAATGTCCCAAAAATTCAGATACTGTAATTCTATGACCAGGAAAGTCAGATTCATTAAAGTGAACTTCGTGCATTCCCTGTCCGGTTTCGTTAATTTTCTTGAGTAAAGTGTAAGTAACATCTTGTCTGATTGTAATCGGCATCTCATCCTCCAGAATCCTATGTATGAACGAGCAGAAATTCATAGCAACAGGCATTTAAACCCATAACTATATGAAATAAAATTTACTGAACCAATTAATTTTCTAGAAAAAATTGGAAATCATTAATGGAAAATAATTTAATTAAATTATTTATTGGCATAATTTTGATTACACACAGGTGAATTTGCCTGTGCTAATCAGATTTGCGGCATTTTGCTTATCACTACAAATCAATAATAAATAATGTAATTAGCGTTCTTCATCTATCACAAGAAACAAACGTTGCCTAAATTTCCAGGAATTTTGCATAAATATTTAATCTACAATTTAATACTCAAGACTGATTGGTAAAATGACGATGAAGGTAGAACCTTTACCGACAACACTTTCAACTTGAATTTGGCCTTGATGATGTTCAACAATAGCTTGAGCGATCGCTAATCCCAATCCTGAACCAGTGGTAGTTTCCCGACTCTGATGAGTACGCGCTGGATCTACACGATAAAATCTATCAAACAGTCGTGGTAAAGACTCTGAAGGAATACCAACTCCCGAATCAGTGATTTTAATTTGTAAAGAAGCAACACCATAACGAATTCCCGAAAGCCTTGCTAACTCCACCTGCACATTTCCCTGAGTTGGTGTATATTGCAAAGCATTGCCAATCAAATTCGTAGATAACCGTACCAGTTCATCCCAGTTACCCATCAAAGTAAACCAATTTTCCTGTAACTCTGGGTCAATTTCCCCCGGCGGATCAACTATACTCAGAGTTAGAGTAATTTGCTTTTCTGTAGCTAAAAGTTGTTGTTCTTCCAAAACTTCCATCAACAAAGCATCTACAGGACAAGGTGAAAATACAACCTTGCTAATACCACTATCCTGTCGTGCGAGAAACAATAAATCATTCACCAACCTACCCAAACGCTGGGTGAGTCGTTCCACTAATTTTAATTGTTGGCGATAATGAGAAATACTATTAGTTTCCAAGTCTAAATCAGCCAGCGCCACTTGCACATTAGTTTGAATCAAAGCAATCGGACTTCTTAACTCATGGGAAGCATCAGCTGTAAATTGCTTGAGACGTTGATAAGACTCCCCCACCGGTTCCATAGCTTTACCTGACAGAAACCAACCACTCGCAGCTACCGACAGCACCATTAACCATGTACCCAAAGCCAAATCAAAAATCAACTGACGACTGGGTTTAGTGACTTCAAACCAAGGATGACTGACGCGCAGATAGCCTAAAACCTGTCTTCCCATTTCAACCCGATGGGTAACTTGTCGCAATAGCAGTTCTGAGTCTCCCCATCCCCCCATCCCCACGACACGCACAGTTTCACCAATGCGATTACCATGAATAGGAATATCTAAAGGTTCGGAAAAAGTTGACCACCGTAATTCACCAGTAGGGCTGAACCATTCTAGGTCAATGTGGTCATCTTCGGCTGCATCAGCATTATTGCGAAAACTAGCTTCTACATTGACGCGGAGTTTATTAGGTTGAAAATTAACGGGTTCAATGACTAATGAACGCTCTACAACTTCCACCACATGATTTAAAGTATCATCCACCCGTTCTACAAGTGTACTACGAACATATAAATACACACCAGTGGCAAATAAGAGTAGTAAGATAGCAGTAACAGCAGTGTACCAAAGGGCAAGACGGCGACGAGTGGCTTGAAACATTATTTCCGCATTGTTAAATATCTCTTAACCAAAACTTACTATATTAATTAAATTAATTTAATTAAGTTACAGCACATTGCAGGTAAATGAAGTACAAAATTTCCATCAAAAATTAAGTATCAAAGGGGTTTTACTCCTGACTCCTGAATTAATTCTGCTGTAAGTCTTCTCCAGTTTGCTGCGCGACATCTACTAGCCTTTAAGTAATCATGCCAAAAACCAAAAAGAGCAACCCTACCATTAATCTCAGTGATCCACAATACTATATCAACCGCGAGTTAAGCTGGTTAGAGTTTAATAGTAGAGTGTTGCATGAGGCTTGTGATGAGCGCACCCCACTACTGGAACGCCTCAAATTTTTGGCTATTTTCAGTTCTAACTTAGATGAGTTCTTCATGGTGCGGGTTGCAGCTTTAAAGCAACAGGTAGAAGCTAAAGTCAACCTCTTAACTCCTGATGGTCGCACACCGCAACAACAGCTAGATGATATTCGGTTGCACCTAAATCCTTTGGTAACAAAACACAACCAACAGTTTGAGCAGGTTCTACAACCGCTGTTAGCAAATCACGGTATTCATATCATTAAATACATAGAAATGAATGCGAAACAGCGGAGTTATCTAGATAACTACTTTAAAGAACAAATCTTTCCGGTACTGACTCCTTTAGCTGTTGACCCCAGTCATCCTTTTCCCTACATCTCTAATCTCAGCTTGAATCTGGCTGTTGTGGTGAAAAACCCAGATACGGAAGAAGAATTTTTTGCCAGAGTCAAAGTTCCCAGTGTTTTACCCCGATTTATACCTTTACCATCAGAGTTAGGAATTCAAAACAACGGAAAACCGATTAACTGGATAGGAGTGCCTTTGGAACAGGCGATCGCTCACAATCTAGAATATCTGTTTCCAGGGATGAATATTCAGGAATATCACCCCTTCCGCATTACTCGCGATGCTGACTTAGAACTAGAGGAAGACGAAGCCGATGACTTGTTATTAGCCATTGAACAAGAACTGCGTAAACGGCGCATGGGTGGAACTCCAGTCCGGCTAGAAATTCGCTCCCAAACACCAGAAATTTTGCGATCGCGGTTATTGCAAGATTTGGAATTAACCGAAAACGACGTTTATCAAGTAGATGGTTTATTGGGACTGCGAGACTTGATGTATTTTATGGCTTTACCATTGCCAGAACTCAAAGAACCACCACGTCAGTCTGTAGTCCCTTCCCGCTTACAACGCCTTAAAGAACCCTGTATAGATCCAGATGTCTTGGAAGTAGAAGAAGGAAAGGACTTTTTCTCTGTAATTCGTGAAAAAGATCTGCTGGTACATCATCCCTATCAATCATTCTCCGGCACAGTAGAACGTTTTATTACCCACGCTGCTTGGGACCCGAATGTACTAGCTATCAAAATGACTCTTTACCGGACTTCTGGTGATTCACCCATTGTTAATGCTTTAATTGCCGCAGCAGAAAATGGTAAACAAGTTTCTGTGTTAGTGGAATTAAAGGCACGGTTTGATGAGGAAAATAATATTTACTGGGCTAGACGTTTAGAAAGAGTTGGGGTTCATGTTGTTTATGGTTTAGTCGGTCTGAAAACCCATAGCAAAATTGTCATGGTGGTACGGCGAGAAAAAGATCGGATGCGCCGTTATGTGCATATTGGAACTGGAAATTATAACCCGAAAACAGCACGACTATATACAGATTTAGGATTGTTGAGTTGTCGGGAAGAATTGGGTGCAGATTTAACAGATGTGTTTAACTTCTTGACGGGATATTCTCGCCAAAAAACTTATCGAGAAATATTAGTTGCACCTGTGAATATGCGCGATCGCTTTCTCGAACTTATTAAGCGAGAAATTGAAAATGCCCAAAATGGATTTTCTGGGCGCATTGTTGCCAAGATGAATGCCCTTGTCGATCCGGAAATTATCGCCACTTTATATGCCGCTTCCCGCGCTGGTGTGCAGATTGATCTAATTATCCGGGGTATATGCTGCTTACGTCCTGGACTCAAAGACATCAGTGAAAATATTCGCATCATCAGCATTATTGGCCGATTTTTAGAACACTCTCGCATTTTTTACTTCTACAACAATAGCCAAGAAGAAATATATATTGGCAGTGCTGACTGGATGCGTCGTAATTTAGATCGCCGAGTCGAAGTTATCACTCCCATTAAAGACCAAGATATTGCTAAAGATTTGCAAGAAATTCTGGGAATTATGTTGGCAGATAACCGTCAAGCTTGGGATTTACAACCTGATGGTAGTTATATTCAAAGACGACCCTGCGATGATTGTTCAGAAGCTAATTCCCAAAAAATTCTCATGTCTATGGCATTGCGTTCCACAAGCATGACCTAAAATCTCATTACTTTCATCATTAAGATCCCCAGCTTCTTGTAAAAGTTGGGGATCGTCACTGTTCACACAAGATTTAGCATTGTAATACCTTAAAATGTGCATCAAATTGGTTTTCTTTATAAAATTTTATTTTTTCGGGAACTTTTACTCATTACTTCATCATTACTTCATCATTACTTCATCAGAAAACACCACCTATTCAACCGTAGGATAGAGTTAAGAACGGCACTTATTCCCATACACTATAGAAAGATTTATATGTAATGTTGTGTTTCCAGAAATGTTGATGTTGTCCTGTGAGCCTTCTTCCTTGAGCGTTCTATTGGTCGATGATCACGACCTAACTCGTTTAAGCCTACAATTAGCTTTTTCTTGCCAAGAAAATATGCATGTGGTAGGTTTAGCCCGTAATGGTCAAGAAGCTATAGAAATGGTCAAATGTTTCCAACCTGATGTAGTAGTTCTGGATTTACATATGCCAGTTATGGATGGTTGGCGAGCTTCCGGTTATATTAAGTCCATATCTCCAAATACTCAAATCCTGGCTTATTCTTCAGTAGAAGATGCACATTTACAGCAGACAAAGGCAATGTCTAGTTTTGATGAAGTTTGCACAAAAGATGCACCTACAAATGAACTCATTGCTTTAGTTAGACAGCTAGGCCAGCGTGCTGCTGAAAATTCTGTTATAGGCTGAATTATAATCAGCGCCTGTTTATATCATGTCTGATAAAAAATTGCGGATCAATGAAGAGACGTTGCATACAGCGTCTCTTCATCATGCTTGATTAGCCAAATATAATATAACCGTAATTTAACGGTTGCCGATGTATGTTATTACAGCAGATTGCAGATCAATGATGTACAGAATCTAAATTGAAACCTATACACAAAGCCCGTTTTACTCCTGACTCCTGACTCCTGACTCCTGCTGTATGTTAGCTTCATTTCGGCTTAATTAGCTTCTGGCTCTGGAATAGTGCGTCTAAATTCATCAATTAAATCATCTAATTCTTCCAAGGCTTGATTTACGTCAACTCTCAAAGTGCCTAAATTGGGTTGCTCCAACAGACTTAGCAGGTATTCACGTTTACTTTGGACTGAGGCAATTCTTTGTTTGATTGTTTGCAAATCCATTATTTTATTCCCATCTTTGATTATTCTTAATTAAACTTAACGCAAAATGGTCTGAATCCCATAAGTAAGGAGATAGATACCAGAATTCTTGGAAAAATCGGGGTTCTGGGTATTAGTAAGGCATAGATGATCCTATTGCCAATTAACCATGATAATAAAACTAAGATCTTAAGAAATTATACATACTTCAAATCATGCTGGGCATCATTTCTTTGGGAACACTCGGTTTAACCTTGGGTAGCATATTAACCATAGTCGGCTTTGTGGCTTATGCTGCTGATAATGCGACTCTCAACCTGGTCGGCTTTTTTTATGGCTTTCCTCTCTTGTTGGGAGGTCTAGCACTCAAAGCCAATGAACTCAAGCCCATACCCTTTAGCCAAGCTACTACACCATCAGTATTGGCGCTCAGAACACAGCAAGCAACTGTGACTCAAAATAAAATCCGCAAGGACATCACACGATTTTGCTACGGTCAAGAAGCTCATTTAGATCGGGCGCTGGCTTACTTGGGTCTGAGTCCCAGCGATGAAGAACGTCCAGTAGTGACTGGCTTAAGAGAAACAGAGGTTCAGGGCGCTTATGCCTTAATTTTAGAATTTGATTCGCCTCTCATTCCTCTGGATATTTGGCAAAAAAAGCTGGAGAAAATGACCAAATACTTTGCTCCTAATGTTGAGGTGAAAATCACCCAGCCCGCTGAAGATAGAATTGAACTGGAGTTAATTACTACTCAACAGTAGTTGCTGGTAATAGGTAATAGGTAATAAATTTTTTTTCCCAATTACCAATTACCAATCCCCAATTGCTTACTTTTCTAATCGCACTGCATACCACTGTAAATATTTTCCAGCACCAACATCTAACTCACAACTGGTATTAATTAAATATTGTGCTTGCTCTGTGACTGACTGAAATTTCTGCACATCAGGAGGCAAGTCATCAAATGTAAGTTGCTGCAAAGTATTTGCCAACTTTTCTAATAACTCTGATGTTGTCAGAAATCGTTCTGGTTGGTTTGTTTCTAGAACAACAAAGTTGTCTTGTTCATACATTAATGGATGTGGCATTTATTAATTTGCTAATTAAAGATTAGTTTAATTTGTGAGAGGATTTAAAAGCTGATAGCTTACCTAAGATGGATAAACTGGTAAAGTAAAATGAAACCATGCGCCACCTTGAGGGGTTGAGTCTACCCAAATTTGACCATAGTGCGCTAGGATAATACGCTGGCATAAAGCCAACCCAATTCCATAACCATCGGTTCCTTGATCACGTTGTAGACGGAAATGATTTTCAAAGATGCGATCGCGGTTTTCTTGGGGAATACCAGGACCAGTATCACCAATACTAAACTGCACTTTTTGGGTAGTACGGTGCAGTCCAGCTAGACTAATGATGCCACCTGCAGGTGTGTATTTAATAGCATTATCCAACAAATTCACCAAAACTTGGCGGATGCGTTCTGGATCTGCATATACAGAGGGTAAGTCTTGGGGGATATCTGTTTCTATTTTTTGAGCTTTGGCAAGATAGCGAGCGCGTAATTCTTCCAATACTTCATAAGTGAGTTTACCTAATTCCAGCTTTTGAGGTATAATCGGGAATTCTGTATCATTACCACGCCCGACTTGCAGCAGGTCGGCAATCATGCGATCAATTATCCGTGTTTGACTACGGGCTTGTTTTAATAAATGTTCCGCCATTGCTGGTTTTAAACGTTGAAATTCTCCTTTTTCCGGATTATAGTTAGCTTGAAGCGTTTCTATGGCTATTGAAGCAGCAGTTAAAGGATTGCGGAGATCATGTGCTAACATTGCCATCACCCGATCTTTAAATTGTAACTGTTCTTGAAGTTTCTCTTTTTCCTGCTTCAAGTTAAAAATTTCATCTGAAAGCTTAATCAACTCCACAGAAACAGCGACAGAATGTATTGTAGATGTGGGTGATGTTACCCGAACATTCTCATCTCTGACTTCTTGTAAGTCTTCTCTAACTTCTTGTAAGTCTTCCTGTAACTTTAAGCAAGCACTTACAGATATTTGCCAACGAGGCCACCAGTTTTGCAATTGGGCTATGATATTACTTCCAGCCAGAGTCTGTTGAGGTTCTGGATGGATTTTGATCAAAGCGGGCGTTGCTACCAATTTAAAATGTTCCGCTAAATACGGTTGTTGCCCGACATCAATAATTTGCAGTTCAAAAGTATACTCTGCTTCTAATTCTCTTAAATAAGAGCGTATTCGCTGTACTTGTTGCCGGGACTTTGGCCGTCCATCGACAAACAGTAACAGCTGGAGTGGAGCCTCAGAATAGATAGGCTGATCCTGGGAAACTTGCATGTAATCGTGTTTCAGCACTGGTAACAACCTGGCGACGCTTTGCAGAAAATAAAATAGACTGACGTTTGTCGATGGTCGTTGTTTTCTTCCAATTTAATATCTATTTTAGATTTTTCATACACCCATCAAATCGGCATTTTTGACATGAGAAAAATCTTTTTGGGATTTTTGCTTCCTTTGACACTAACTTTTACTCCCAGCTTTGCCTTAGCTAAGGAATATAAGTCGACTTTAGACCTGAGTCAAAGTCTTGATTCAGTAGAAGGAAACAATATATTTTATACCACAACCATGCGGCTTATACAGCAGCAGATTTATTTAATTGCTCGACTTGAGCAAGCTTTGACCAGTCCAGATGCCAACAAAATGAGATCCGTTGGCGGACAATTAATTGTTCATACGCATTCTGTAGAAACTTTTCTCAAGCGTCAGCACCCAAGTCCGAAAACTTTGTGTACTGAAAAAGGAGAGTTATCCCCACAGTCTGCTTTACCTTTGCAGTTAACTGATGCTCAATTACAAATTTACTGCTCTTTGTATGCTTCTAGCCAGGAATTATTAAAATTATCCCCAGTTATAGATCGGTTGTTGTCTCGACGAGGTGAGTTAGCCTTGGTGAAACCGTTACCCTTAGTTTCTGGAGAACGACAGTCAGATCCTGTAATTTCCATTGCACCTTTACAGCGTCCTGATCTTGGTAAACCATCAACACCTTATGCCAGTAGAGAACCAAATTTAAATTCATCCCCATTACCAGTAGTTGGCAGCCCTGCGAAAACAGCCATAACTAATTATAGACCGTCCATGCAGCCTGCGATCGCACCACCAGAGGAAGCTATCACTACGCTGAAAACTGCTGATCAAATCTTGCAAACAGCCCAAGCAGCATTTCCCGCTAACATTAAATTTATCAATCCACAGGAAGACGCAGCGAGTCTTGACCGTTTTGCTTACGACATTGATTCCCAAGAAAAACAAATTTACGCTCAGTTTTTGCACTTGCCTAACACGGGAATTTTTCGAGTGTTACCTGATTCAGCCTATCGTCGTCAGCCGAATACTCTCCAGAATCGACTACAACCCAGTGTTAGTGAGCGATATCCTTTTCCCTCTGTGGGTGACGTTAAGGGAAATTTCATTCCTAGTTTAGCACTGAAGATGATTGATGATAACTTCCAGTTAGTCCCTCAAGGAATAAATTATGGCTTCATCATCAATATAGGTGATATACCCTTGGAAAAATTGGATGCTAGACTACAAGCTGTGAATTCATCCACACGAGACTTTTTTCTCAACTACCAGCCACCGAAAGAGTTAAAAGCCTTACAAATAGACAGACGACGTTTGATCACAGGTAAAAACCAAAATTGGCAGCAGTCGCAAATTTACTTAAGTAGTGCTAGAGCCAAGTTAAATCATACTTACCTGGTGCGATCGCTCCAATTCCAACTCCCAGAAATCATTTTAAATCGTCAACCCATCTCCCGCCAAAATAGCCGTATTAGACAGCAATTAACAGAAGTGCATAGTAGTGATAACATCATAGCCTTCCGCGCCGTGCGTCGCCGTCCAGATGGCAGCTACACTATTCTGTGGCGAGTTCTCCACAAGTTACCCGCACCGCAAATTGAAGATTTAGAGAATTATGTGATAGGTGATTGATTGGTGATTGGTGATTGGGAAATTAATCCTTGAAAATATGTATGTACTTTGTAATGGAAAAGAATCAATCTCCCCAGTCCCCAGTCCCCAGTACCCAATCCCCAGTCACCTGCTCCCTGAAATGCTAGGGTAGAAATTGACAGTAAATAGATTTGTGATTTCCTGTGGTGCTTTTTAAACGTCCAGTTATCTTTCTCAGTATGGCTGTTTTACTCTCTTCCTTAACAGCCTGTACTAACGGCTCTGCTGCTAAAAATTTAGAACAGTCTTTAGCGGCAGATCCCTTACTACAAAGTAACCCTGCGGTTTTGGGTGCAACCAAGAATCAAGAAATATCAACTGCACCTAAAATTCAATTACCTGCTGAATTTCCTCAAGAAATTCCTATATATCCTAATGCCAAATTAGAAGAAATTAAACGTGCTAATAATTCAGACAATAAAATTTTAACTCGTTGGCAAAGTTCTGACCCCAGCAATATTATTGCCAGTTTTTATCGCAGCCAGTTTCAATCTAACAAATGGCAAGTTTTACAACAACCAAAAGATGATGTAGAAGGCGCTTTTGAAGTGCAGCGTAATGATTTGTTATTGAAGGTAGCCATTAACCCAAAAACAGTCACCAAATCTGCACCCAATCAACCGCAAACAGCAACAGAATTGCTAATTGAATATACACCGAATACTGTTGCCACAAATCAACCTAACTTAAATACAAATTCTGGTACAGTTTCCCCATCAGTTGATCCTCAATCTCTTGGTCCTGTGTCACCCGGTGTTAATGTCCTCAAACAGCCAAATAGCGGAGTTGAAATATCAGAATCTCAAGAATTTAACGACTTGAATAAAGTACCACCAGAATGGCGAAAACAGATTGAAAATTTAGCAAAATTGGGTGTTTTATCAATTGAATCACAGCCAATTAACAATAATTCTACTAATGTTAGAAACAATCAATTTGAACCAGATAAAATCATTACCCGCAGAGAATATGCTCGTTGGTTAGTAGCTGCTAATAATGTTATGTATGCTAATAATCCAGCTAAAAAAATTCGTTTGGCATCAGCAAGCATTAACCCGACTTTTAGAGACGTTTTACCTAAAGATCCTGATTTTCCAGCTATTCAAGGATTAGCAGAAGCGGGATTAATTCCTAGTAGTTTGTCTGGAGATGCTACAGCCGTTTTATTTCGTCCTGATGCACCTCTAACACGGGAACAGTTGCTAATGTGGAAAGTGCCTTTAGATACTCGCCAAGCCTTACCTGCGGCCAATTTGGAAGCAGTCAAGCAAACCTGGGGTTTTCAAGATACAGAAAAAATCGACCCCAAGGCATTAAGAGCAATCTTAGCTGATTTTCAAAATGCTGAACAGTCAAATATTAGAAGAGTGTTTGGTTATACGACACTTTTTCAACCTAAAAAAGCTGTGACTCGCGCTGAAGCTGGTACGGCTTTATCGTATTTTGGTCTTCAGAGCGAGGGGATGTCAACAATTGAAGCTTTGAAGTTAAAAGGTGAGTAGTTGGATGTTATTTTTAATTTATCTTGATGTTGTATCCAATCTGGACGGTTGAAAATTTCGGTTCTTCGGTACTTGTTATGCTAAATTACCAATTGTGTATAAAGGGAACAGGGAACAGGGAACAGGGAACAGGGGGAAGAGACAATATTTTTCCCTAATGTTAAAAATTATGGTTTAGTTCCTATACATACTAAGCTTCCTGAGATTTTTTTGTCTAGATTTTGTATATTAGGTACGGAAGAACCAAAATTTCTTGTCTCAGGGTTTTTATGACCCGCAGTTCCCCCTAATCAAACCTGTCCATAATAAAGCACCATTTTTTACCTTTACTTAATAAGGGTATTTATTTTGGCATAGTTTAGGATAGAAAAAAATATAGAGACGTTATATACAACGTCTCCACAAGAAGCTTGCACATTAAGGCTTATAATGTAGTGATGTTAAAGTATTATTTTGATTCGTTTCATAACTATTCGCTAAACTTCAGCAAAGTGAGATATATTTACCTCTACATCTTTTGATTGTTCCCGACTTTGATCAGGAAAATGCTTATTTATCAACGCTGGAACTTGTCGGGCTTGAATGCGACTATAACGGTTTTTATCTGGCATTACTAAATTTGGTCCTGCCTTACAATTTTTCATACAGCCAGTACCTTGAATATTTACTGTATCTTGCAAACCGCGATCGCTCAATTCAGATTCTAAAGCCTGACACAACGCCTTACCACCGCGCTTCATACAATCTGACTTTTGACAAACTAATATAGTTTGCGTCTTCGCTGGTTTAGCTTGAGGTTTACCTGACGATGAAGATGGTGAAACTCCCCCCATCTGAGAACGTGCAGCCATTACCTGTTCAGCCTTTAGTGTCACCTGTTCCTTTTTAGAATCATACTTTTTAGTTCCTACAACTTGTAACCAAGTTCCGCGCGGTAGGTGCAAATCAAAAGCTACCCGTAAATGTTTAGCTAACTTCACATAGTATTCACCCTCAGCAGTCGCTAACAATAAGCCTTTGAGCTTATAGCCGTCTTTAATCACAAAATCTAAAAACCTGCCCTCAAAGCAAAATTCCGCTACTTCTAGACTGGGATATCCACTCATTTTTTTTACCTATTTCTAAACAACACAAGCTTTCAGATGACTAAAACTTTTGGTAGCGACTGCGCCAACAATCTTCAAGACTGCCAATTAAGTCTTGACGAGAAGCCGTAAATTGTCGCACCACACTCCAAAGTTGAACAGCTATCTGAGGGTTGGCAATTTCTACCTGTAATGGCTGGTTAGTCTCACAGCGACAAGGAATATCTAATTCGTTTAAGCGTTGATAAACCTGCCAACGGTCTGCCCAATTAACCTCAACAACGTACTTTATTCCTGTTTCTGAACTAGAAGATTTCAAGCGAATTGCCCTCAATGTGCAACAAACTTGCAGTAAACACAAGATATTAACTCCCTGTGTTTGGGAGTTTGTCTGAGTTGAACCTCATAAATAAGAATAGCGTAAGTGCAAATAATTGTCATTAAATTTGCAAAATATTTGCAGGAAACTTTTTTCAACGGTTGAGCATATTTTGTTACTTTAGTCAAGAATGATATGAAACCAATAGCAATAAATTAAATAGTTAGCACCAGACTGAGAACAAAAATGGACACTCCCAGCAGTTAAAAATTAAAAATTCTGTAAGATTTAATAGACTTGCATTGATTTTTTTCAATGTTAAAATATAAGAATTAAGCGGTTAAAAACTGTAACTGCTAAAAAGCGAGGAGAACAATGTCCGATACTCAAACTCTGTTACAAAATTTTGGTCAAGTATATGACAATCCTGTATTGCTGGATCGCAGTGTTACCGCTCCAGTAGTTGAAGGATTTAACGTTGCATTAGCTAGTTTTCAAGCCCTTTACTTACAGTACCAAAAACACCATTTTGTAGTTGAGGGTGCAGAATTTCATTCATTGCATGAATTTTTTAACGAAAGCTACCAAGAAGTTCAAGATCACATCCATGAGATTGGTGAGCGTTTAAATGGATTGGGTGGTGTACCCGCTGCTTCATTTAGCAAATTAGCCGAATTATGCTGCTTTGAACCAGAAGCAGATGGGACATTTTCTTCCCGGAAGATGATAGAAAATGACCTAGTTGCAGAACAGGCTATGATTAACTTAATTCGCCGTCAAGCCGCTCAAGCCGAGAGTTTGGGCGACCGGGGTACACGCTATCTCTACGAAAAAATCCTGTTAAAAACTGAAGAAAGAGCTTACCATTTAGCCCACTTCTTGGCTAAGGATAGTTTGACATTGGGTTTTGTCCAACCTGCTCAAAACTAAACTTCACATCATCTCAAATTCTTCATTTAGACTGATGCAAAATTTAGCTGTATAGGCTACATCAGAATAACAAATTGTGGCAGATAGGAAAGTTTATGCCTGTCTGCCATTTTTTATATCAGCCAATAGGGATCATTTATGTTAAAATCAAATTTTAAATAACTAACTAATAAAAATATTTATCATTAAAAACTGAAAATTAATTTTTATTCAACTGATAAATATATTATTTATATAATCTCTTAATAGAGATATGAAAAAACGCCAACGACTGCTTATTGACAATTAATTTTAGTTAAAATTATTCAGTAAATAGAAATATATAGAAATATTTTCCAAAAGCTTCGGCATATACTCTGATGAGTATTAAATAAACTTTTGTTTGAGTAAAATACAGCAGGAAAATTTGTCAATTTAGTAAATTGCAAACTTATACAGCAGTGGTCTGTATAGACTAGGAATTACACAAAAACTCTCCGAAACTCTAATTCCTCAGTGTTCTCTGCGTCGCGCCAGTTGCTACAACGGGGGGAACCCCAACGCACTGGCTTCTCTGCGGTTAGATATTCCATAACTCATGCGAAACGTAAGTCCTGAAGAAATTCCAACGCAACATCTCCATAGCAGGAAAATCGTTATACACCCTACCCAGCCATCGGAACCAGGAAAACTTAATAATAAATAAGATGATCAAGGGTAAAGACCCTTAAAATAGTCAAGATTTGTATTTTTATACTTCAAGGTAACAACTATGCCTCGTCGCCAAGATATCCGAAAAATTCTCCTGTTAGGTTCAGGTCCAATTGTAATTGGCCAAGCCTGTGAATTTGACTACTCTGGAACTCAAGCCTGTAAAGCCTTACGAGAAGAAGGCTATGAAGTGGTGTTGGTGAACTCCAATCCTGCAACCATTATGACTGACCCGGAAACAGCAGACCGCACCTATATTGAGCCGCTGACACCAGAAATAGTAGAAAAAGTCATCGCTAAAGAGCGACCTGATGCCCTACTACCAACAATGGGAGGACAAACCGCCCTCAACCTCGCTGTAGCTTTAGCGAAAAATGGTGTTTTGGAAAAATACAACGTTGAGTTAATTGGTGCTAAGTTACCAGCAATTGAAAAGGCCGAAGACAGAAAACTGTTTAACGAAGCAATGGCTAAGATTGGGGTGGCTGTGTGTCCCAGTGGTACAGCCTCAACTTTAGAAGAGTCAAAAGCGATCGCACAACGTATTGGTTCTTATCCTCTCATTATCCGTCCTGCCTTCACAATGGGGGGTACTGGGGGCGGTATTGCCTATAACAAAGAAGAATTTGAAGAAATGGCACAAGTAGGGATTGATGCCAGTCCCGTTTCTCAGATTCTCATTGACCAATCTTTGCTAGGTTGGAAAGAGTATGAATTAGAAGTCATGCGTGACTTAGCAGATAACGTTGTTATTATCTGTTCCATTGAAAACCTCGACCCAATGGGGATTCATACAGGCGATTCTATCACTGTTGCCCCTGCCCAAACCCTCACCGATAAAGAATATCAACGGTTGCGGGATATGGCAATTAAAATTATCCGCGAAATTGGTGTAGAAACCGGCGGTTCTAATATTCAGTTTGCCGTGAATCCCGTTAACGGGGATGTAGTCGTCATTGAAATGAACCCCCGTGTATCCCGCAGTTCTGCTTTATCGTCCAAAGCCACAGGTTTCCCCATTGCCAAAATAGCGGCTAAGTTAGCTGTGGGTTACACCTTGAATGAACTGCAAAACGATATCACCAAGAAAACCCCCGCTTCCTTTGAACCGACAATTGACTATGTTGTCACCAAAATTCCCCGGTTTGCATTTGAAAAATTCCCCGGTTCTGAACCTGTACTAACTACCCAAATGAAGTCTGTCGGGGAAGCAATGGCCATTGGAAGGACATTTAACGAATCTTTCCAAAAAGCCTTGCGTTCTCTAGAAACCGGTCGCGCTGGGTGGGGTTGTGACAAAGCCGAAAAATTGCCCAGTGGTGAACAAATTCGCGCCCAATTGCGGACACCAAACCCAGAACGCATCTTTTCTGTGCGTCATGCGATGCAACTAGGGATGAGTAATGAAGAAATCTATGAACTGACGGCTATTGACCCCTGGTTTTTAGATAAATTACAGCAACTGCTGGAAGTCGAGAAATTCCTGAAACGCACGCCCTTAAAGCAGTTGACAAAAGAGCAAATGTACGCTATCAAGAGAGACGGGTTTAGCGATCGCCAAATAGCCTATGCTACTAAAACCAATGAAGATGAAGTCCGGGCATACCGCAAGAGTTTAGGCGTGATTCCAGTTTACAAAACTGTGGATACTTGCGCGGCTGAGTTTGAAGCTCTTACGCCTTATTACTATTCTACCTACGAAGAAGAAACAGAAGTTTTAGCCACAACGAAACCCAAGGTAATGATTTTGGGTGGAGGACCAAACCGCATTGGGCAAGGAATTGAGTTTGATTATTGTTGTTGTCATGCTGCTTATGCTTTACATGGTGCAGGATATGAAACAATTATGGTCAATTCTAATCCTGAGACGGTTTCTACAGATTATGATACGAGCGATCGCTTGTATTTTGAGCCGTTAACCAAAGAAGACGTTCTCAATATCATCGACACTGAAAACCCGGTGGGGATAATTGTCCAGTTTGGGGGACAAACACCATTAAAATTAGCAGTTCCTTTGCAGAAATATTTAGAGCAACTAGCCAATGGTGATATTTACCAATGTCCTGTTCCTAGTCCTGATTTCCCTATTCCCCAAATTTGGGGTACATCCCCCGATTCTATCGACATGGCAGAAAACCGGGAGCGATTTGAAAAGATTCTCAACAAGTTGAATATTGCTCAACCTCCTAATGGTATAGCCAGAAGTTATGAAGATGCTTTAATTGTCGCTAAACGTATTGGTTATCCTGTGGTGGTGCGTCCTAGCTATGTGTTGGGAGGAAGGGCGATGGAAATCGTCTATTCTGATGCTGAGTTAGAACGCTACATGACTTTTGCGGTGCTGGTGGAACCGGATCACCCGATTTTAATTGATAAGTTCTTAGAAAATGCCATCGAAGTTGATGTCGATGCGATCGCTGACCATACTGGCAAAGTCGTAATCGGTGGCATTATGGAACACATCGAACAAGCGGGTATTCACTCAGGAGATTCGGCTTGTTCCTTACCTTCTATTTCCCTATCTCCAGCCGTGCTAAATCAAATCCGCACTTGGACAATCCAACTGGCACAAGCTTTGTCTGTTGTGGGTTTGATGAATATTCAATTTGCAGTCGTGGGTGCAAATGGTTATTCTCCCCAAGTGTACATTTTGGAAGCTAACCCCAGAGCATCCCGCACTGTGCCTTTTGTTTCTAAAGCCACAGGTGTACAACTGGCAAAATTAGCATCCTTAATTATGTCGGGTAAAACCTTAGAGGAATTGAACTTTACACAAGAAGTCATTCCCTCTCATATTGCGGTGAAGGAAGCCGTCTTACCCTTTGGTAAATTCCCCGGTACAGATACCATCTTAGGACCCGAAATGCGCTCAACTGGGGAAGTGATGGGGATTGATAGCGATTTTGGCCGCGCTTTTGCGAAAGCGGAAATGGGTGCAGGAGAAAAGCTACCTCTCAAGGGTACTGTATTTGTTTCCATGAGCGATCGCGATAAAGCCCTGGCCGTAGATGTAGTCAAAGAATTTATCACCCTTGGTTTTAGTATCATAGCTACCCAAGGTACACGCCAAGTCCTTCAGGAACAAGGGTTAAAAATTGAGTCAATCCTCAAACTCCATGAAGGTCGTCCTCACGTCCTCGATGCTATCAAAAACCAACAAATCCAAATTATCATCAATACACCTTCTGGGGAAGAAGCTCATACTGATGGGCGGTTAATCCGTCGTACAGCTTTAGCTTACAAAATTCCCATCATTACTACTATCGCCGGCGCTAAAGCCACAGTCGCCGCTATCCGTTCTTTGCAAAACACAACCTTGGATGTAAAAGTCATTCAAGAATACTGCCCCATGACTTAGGTGATTGGGGATTGGGGATTGGGGATTGGGAATAGAAACAATTTCCCCTCTGCTCCCCTGCTCCCCTGCACCTCTGCTCCCCAGTCCCCCGAAACATTAAGCAATTATTATAGGAGAAACATTATAGTTAACATTGAGATATTTTAACAAATATGAGGAAGCGATTTCTTCCCTAGAGAATTGAGTCCAAGAGCTTCACACATAAGGTTTTAAGTAGAATTACGGCATTAAGACCCCTGAAGCGACCAGGAAAATTCGGGTTTTTCGGTAGTCAGAAGTTTCTCATAAATGTTACAATTATTAATATTCTCATAAAACCAAAAATGTTCGACATACTACCTTATATCTAACTATCGGTACTTGTAATTACTAGGAAACAACTGTAACGTCTAGCAGTTAAGAAGCCTAATATTGACTAAATATAAGCAGCCGAGTTGATCGGGCGTGTAAATCCCAAACCCTAGCGTGGTTTTCCAGCATACCTGGATAGCAACCTACCAAGGCATTTATCAGCTAATGACACTACCAGCAAACCCATCATTACCAAAGAGTAGCGCCATGAAGACGGCTCAGACACCCACAGACCTCGTGCGGACTTACCTGCGTGAGATTGGCCGTGTGCCACTCCTCACCCATGAAGAAGAAATTCGTTATGGGAAACAGGTGCAAAAATGTACCGCATTGTATGAGGTGAGAGATAATCTTGCTAATCAGTTAGATCGTCAACCAAGTTTAGAAGAGTGGGCAACAGCAGCACAGCTAGAACCAGCAGAGTTAAATGAAGCGATCGCTGAAGGTGAAATTGCTAAACGTAAAATGGTAGAAGCCAATCTACGTCTAGTGGTATCTGTTGCCAAAAAGTACATTAAGCGCAATGTCGATTTACTCGACTTAATCCAAGAAGGTAGTATTGGGATGCAACGGGGTGTAGAAAAATTTGACCCCACGAAAGGGTATAGATTTTCTACCTATGCCTATTGGTGGATACGTCAGGCTATTACCCGCGCCATTGCCGAAAAGGCTCGCACAATTCGGCTGCCTATTCATATTACTGAAAAATTAAATAAAATTAAGAAAGCACAACGCCAACTCTCCCAAGAACTGGGACGTGCGCCCACAGTTTCCGAACTGGCTCAAGAATTAGAATTAACAACCAAACAGGTGCGGGAGTGTTTAGAAAAAGCCCGTCTGCCTTTATCTCTCGATTTACGGTTAGGAGATAATTACGATACCGAACTGGGAGAAATGTTGGAGGATACAGGCGCATCACCAGAAGATTTTGTGATGCAATCTTCTCTATCTTACGACATAGAGCGAATGATGGCAGAACTCACCCCACAGCAGAAAGAAGTCATTAAGCTGCGGTTTGGTTTATTAGATGGGCAGTCTTTGACTCTAGCGAAAATAGGCGAAATCCTCAATATCAGCCGGGAACGAGTCCGACAAATTGAACGCGAAGCCTTAACAAAACTTCGCAAATCGAAAACCAGCATTAATGAGTATTTGGCTAGTTAGGTTACTGGGGACTGGGGACTGGGGACTGGGAACAATTAATCAACTTTCAACTTTTGACTCTTGACTCTTACCCTCTGTCACCTGTCACCTATTCCCTATTCGCAAAACTACGCTGCTTTTGGTACGGTTAAACCGACTCCCTCGACTGAAATAACCTGTTACATTAGTTGACATGGATACACAATTAATTTTCGTCTTCATCAAATACACAACAGGTTATTGATTATTTCAGTCACAATTACACAGTTAGTAGTTGTAGTAAAGGAGATAAAAAGTGAGTAACCAATCCAATCGAGTCTCAGAATTTTTTAACAGTGAATCTGAAAATAGCAACTTATTATGGCAGTACGTTAAATCTTTAAGTCCAGAAACCGTCACTCAGTTATCTAAACCCACTTCTTCGGAAGTTTTTCAAGTGATGGAACGTAATATAGTTGGACTTTTGGGAAATCTGCCTTCAGAACACTTTGGTGTTACCATCACCACCAGCCGCGAAAGTTTAGGTCGGTTATTGGCCTCTGCTATGATCAGCGGTTATTTCTTGCGGAACGCAGAACAGAGAATGGACTTCGATATGGCCTTACAAGGCACTGAAGCAAACAGCAGTGATATTGCTGATTAAAGAAATGAATTAACGCCAGTTAAATAAATTCTCTGCCAACTCCATCATTACAGTAGCAGAAGTTTAATAATTGGTGTTTTTTATTTAATAAATGTTATTATTTCCTAATTATCAATGAGATCCCCAGCTTAACCAAGAAGTCGGGGATCTCTTATTGTAAAATAAGAATTTGGTTTGTAGTCAGCGATTTATCGGTATATGTCAGAATTTACAGTAATAAAGTGCTAACTACGAACCGGATTTTAATTGTCATAGTTATAGTCATGAATGAAATATCTGTTATACCCCATAAAATCATTGGTGTTGCTGTTATTTGGAACGAAGCAAAGCAAATTTTAATTGATCGTCGTCTTCCCAAAGGTACAATGGCTAATTTATGGGAGTTTCCTGGGGGAAAAATTGAATCAGGGGAAACTATAGAAGAATGTATAGAAAGGGAAATTTTAGAAGAGTTAGGAATTAAAATTGAAGTGGGAGAACATTTGATTACTGTTGACCATACTTATACTCATTTACGAGTAACTTTGACTGTGCATCATTGTCGTCATTTAGTAGGTATTCCCCAAGCTATAGAGTGTGCAGAAATTCGTTGGGTAAGTTTAAATGAGTTAGATGATTTTACTTTCCCAGAAGCGAATATGGAAATTATTGCTGCTTTGAAGAAAGATGAATATTTTGATGGTATGAATGATTAATTATCAGTAGACCTCTTGCAAAATTGATTTTATGTTATGGTGGGGGTTTGCGATTTTGGTATGGCTAAACTTAACTCGTAGTTGTAAATGGCGGCCAGTAAGTTACAACGCAGACCATAACGACGACGGCGATTACGATATCTATCACCAAATATTTTAAAAATCTTCAAGCGACGATTAATGTGTTCAATGCTGATTCTCGCTTTTGCTAGAACCCGATTATAGTCTTTTTCTAAGAGAGAAAGTTCTCTGTTTTTAGGCTTCTTTTTGGGAGTGTAACTGTTGCTATGGTATTGATCAATTCCTTGATAACCACTATCGTATAAACCTTGTGTTTCGGGATGAAAATGAATCCCACTCGCTTTAAATAAGGAAAAATCGTGGCAACGACCTTTACCAAAAAAAGTATAAATACTTTCCCCTGTCTCTTGATTAATAATCAGTTGGCTTTTGAGGGTATGACGTTTTTTCTTTCCTGAGTAAAATTGCTTTTTTTGGCGATAGCTCCTACCCAACTCCCAGGTATCAACTTTTTCAATTATCCCACCTCATTGGTATTCAAGTAAAACCTCTCATCATACCATAAAAACGATTCTGCAAGAGGTCTAATCAACAAGTTTAACAATTGAAGCTGCATATCCTGAATCAAAAGGTAATATTTATTTATTAGCTGCTGCTGTTGCCATGAAAGGTGAAAAACACGATGTTTCAGCAGCATATACTTATCTAAATAAAGCTGAAAATTTTTATGAACAAATAGATTTTAAAGAGAAGAAATTAGCTAATATATTGGCAAATAAAGCGCGAATAGATGAATATTTACAAAATTGGAATAACGCTATTGATGCTTTTTCCGAGTTGTTAGAAACAGGTAAAAATCTCAAATCTATGAATACTATTGCTGATGCTGGTGTGCATTTGGTGAGAATACATATAAAAAAATCTGCTTCCTTAGTCGAATGGTTACAATTAATTAAAAAATTAGGCTTTTACGGTATAATGGCATTACTAAAAGTGCTTTTTCAACAAAAACAACGTTTATTTTAAAGATTAAAAGTAACAATCTATTAAAAATATTCATTTATTATCCCCCAATTACCTACAATAATTAAAAAGACTTTTATAAAAGGTGTAAGTAAAAAAATGCCTAAAACCGTTGCTGACGTGATGAGCCATGATCCGATTATGGTTCATCCTGAAACTCCCTTAAAAGAAGCTATACAAATTTTGGCAGAAAAGCGAATTAGCGGTTTACCTGTAATTGATAATGCGGGTAAAGTGGTGGGAATTATATCAGAAACTGACTTGATGTGGCAAGAAACTGGTGTAACACCTCCTGCTTACATCATGTTTCTGGATAGTGTGATTTATTTACAAAATCCTGGCGCTTATGAACGGGATTTACATAAGGCTTTAGGGCAAACTGTGGGGGAAGTTATGAGTAAAAACCCTCTGACTATTACACCTGATAAACCCCTTAGAGAAGCTGCAAAAATTATCCAAGAACATAAAGTGCATCGTTTACCTGTGCTTGATGGGACAGGAAAAGTCATTGGTATTCTGACTCGTGGTGATATTGTTCGCGCTATGGCTGCTGAGTAGAAGATGAGGTGACAGGTGACAGAAAAGCAAGGGGAGATAGGGAGAAATAACCACCCATTACCTATTACCAATGACTACTAAAAAATTAGGATAGTTATCATGAGTGTTTCTGCTGAATCTGTGAAAGAATTACTGAGTTCGGAAAATTTGGGCGATCGCTTGCGTGCTGTCAACCAAATTCGAGGACTGGAACCCAAAACCGCATTTGAATTCTTACAAATCGCTATTAGTGATAAAAATTCTCGTGTGCGTTATTCTGCGGTAAGTCAACTCGATACCCTGGGAGGTCAGGATTTAGATTTATCTTTACGGATATTACGGGAGCTACTTAATGATCCTGAAGCAGATGTGCAAGCAGCAGCAGCAGATTGTTTAGGTGCGCTCAAATTACACACAGCTTTTGAAGATTTAGAGCAACTTTATCATAGAACCCCAGAATGGTTGGTGCAGTTTAGCATCATTGCTACATTGGGAGCATTAGGTGATCCACGGGGTTTTGAATTACTCAAACAAGCACTTTCTTCAGATAATGGCTTAATTCAAACTGCGGCTATTAGCTCCCTGGGAGAGTTGGGAGATGTCCAAGCAGTTTCTTTGTTAGTCCCATACAGCACTAACCCAGATTGGCAAGTACGTTACAGAGTTGTCCAAGCTTTAGGTAATTTAGGTGGTGCGGAAGCTAAATCTATTCTGGAAACTCTGGTTAATGATGAGGTGGAAGCTATTGGTAAAGAAGCAAAAAGAGCTTTGCAATAGACATCCATTGAAAAAGAATGTAGAGACGTTGCATTTAATATCTCTACAAATAAAAAAATTGACCTGGTTGGTAAAATGTCGCATTCCAGCCAGATCGAAAATTAGAATTTTGATATTAGAAACAGTCTGTCAAATTATGCTCTTACAAGTTTGCGACGACGAGCTACGGTCATTCCAGCAGCAACTAAACCTAAACCTAGCATTGTGGTAGGTTCAGGAACTGCTTGGGTAGCTGTAGCTACTGTCACACCTTTGAATACTGCGTTAATGTTGCTGCCTGCATTATAAGCAGTTTGCGCTGCTGTGGCGTTACCGGGAGCAAGTTTGCTTACTCCTGGAAAGTCAAAAGTAGTGAAATCAATGTTTCCTGTTGCCTGACTTCCTTCCTCAAAGCTACCTATGAAGTTAAAGCTAATGTCTACTCCACCTGATATTGCAGTAAACACAGGATTAGCAAAGCTGCTGACAGTAAGTTGCTTACCAGCACCATCGATATCTATAAACAGTGTAGGTAATCCAGGAAATGAGATGTCAAAAATACTACCACTTGTATCACCCGAAAAATCACCATCTGTCAGTCCTAGTTCGATTTTATTTGGAGCAGTAAAGTCGAAACCAGTATTGTCTATAGTAGCTGTAGTTCCATCCCCATCAAATGTAAATGCACCCTCGTATGCTTGAGCAGAACCAGCGCAAGTAAAGAAGCCAGCAACAGCAATGGGTAGTACAGCAGCAGCGCCTAAAAGTTTAGATTTGAAGTTGAACATTTTACTCCTTAGCTCCTGTGAGGAAATTGAGAAAAAAATAATTATTTGGCTTGTCGTACAGCAATCCTATAAATTGTGTAACATTTCAATAAATATGCAATTATACCCTAAATGAAGTTGTTTCTGGTTTTTGTTTAAAAACTAGACTAGGATTGCTGTTTTAACACGGTTAGGAGACTGTAGCTGTTTGCTTGAGTTCCTTGTGTGTTCCCTACACTAGAATAATTACATAGTCAGTGGTTTACTAGCAATATATACTGACTATCTTGATAGAATCTTCATCAAGTAGTTAGTTGTTTTTCTTGCATCGGTCAATCTGGTAAACGGTGATTCTAAGTAAATAGTCTTAAATAAACCCAGTTTACAGTGTTTGTAGTTATGTAAAGTTATGATAAAGAAGTTGCCATTGAAACTATAACTTGGAGTGAAAATATTTACAACACTACCCCCCATATACCTGTGGCCAGGTTGTCCAGATAAAAACTATCACCGCCCCAACTGCTAGTAAACCCTGAAGCAAATTCCCTACCAAGGTTCCTACAGTTATTCCTATCCCAGCTTTGACAGCTTTACCCAAGTCTCGTTGATAAATATACTCACCGATAATTGCGCCCAAAAGAGGACCAATTAACATTCCCAATAATGGACCACCAAATGGTAATGCTGGCAATAAACCGAAGAAGCCTACTAACAAACCGACAAAAGCGCCAATTTGACCCCATTTACTCGCACCGGCTTGTTTTGCTCCCAAGTAGCCAGCTAAAAAATCCACTGCCATACTCAGCAGTAGGACAATAACTGTAATAATTAGGGGAATCTTAATCGCTGCAAAGGAACTACTGACTATCCCCCAAATGATAATGGCAATTAAAATTAAGCTACTTCCAGGGATGGCGGGAACTACAGATCCAATCACTCCCACGAGCATAAGAGCTATTAATAACCAGTATAGAATTTGCATAATTCGTAATTCGTAATAATTTATTTTCTTGCCTATAACCTACTCTTGAAGAGTTACAGCTAATTTATCAGCTATACCCGCAATCCAATTTTCATCTTGTTTGGTGTAACTACGGGGAGCATTAGCCCCTAAAATCAAAACACCTTCTTTACCAATGGGTTGACAAATCACTCCTTGTGTGTTTTCTGGTAAATAATCAAATTCAATTTTGCCTGGATATACATACAACGCAACTAGATAAACTGCTTTTTGTGTTTCCAGAACTCTTTTTAATATCGCTCCTGGTATTACTTCTGATTTAGATGCCAGAATACCGCGACGTAACAGAACTTTACCTTGGTAATAAACGATGAGCGATCGCGTGACTGTATTCGTCAATAATAAATGCGATGCCCAAGCTAATTCTGTTTTCACGGTTTCTGGTAAATCTGGTGCTAAAACAAAACCTTCCTCTCCAATTAGTTCTACTGTATCAGGCGTTTTTGGTTGTACTTGCTGCCAAATTAAACCTGTTAAAATTAACACCGCACTCAAAATAACTCCCAACACATCCCCCCGTGCTTGAGAATTCGTGAGTTCCGGTGTTAACAACCGATTAATTAGCAAAAGTACAGCACCTAAACCCCCAACTACCAAGGGTAAACGCCGCAAAACTCGATTAGGATCAGATTTAGTCATTAGTAATGGGTAATGGGTAATGAGTAATGGGTAATTGGATTGTAAATCTCCCCTGCTCCCCTGCTCCCCTGCTTCTTACTCTTCCCCTGCTTCTAGGATGCGTTGAAAAAGATAACCTGTACCTCTGGCTGTGAGAATCAGTTCTGGGTTACTGGGGTCATCTTCTAATTTTGCCCGTAAACGGGAAATATGCACATCCACCACGCGAGTATCTACATGGCGTTCTGGTGTGTATCCCCAAACTTCTTGCAAAATTTCTGACCGCGAAAAAGCTTCTCCAGAACGACTTACTAATAACTCCAGTAAGCTAAACTCCATACCCGTTAAGCGAATGCGCTCATCTCCTTTGTAGACTTGGCGCTTATTTGTATCAATTCTGATATTTCCGACATGAATCACCCCAGAACTAGGAATACCAGTTGCACCGGTTTTGTCTACTCGTCGTAAAACTGAGCGAATCCGCGCTTCTAATTCTTTGGGGGAGAATGGTTTAACTACATAGTCATCAGCACCCAATTCCAATCCAGTGATGCGATCAGCTACGTCCCCCAAGGCTGTTAGCATGATAATGGGGACATCGGATTCTTTACGTAATTCTTGACAAACACCATAGCCATCGAGCTTTGGCATCATCACATCCAAAACTACCAGGTCTGGTTCAGCTTTGCGAAAAGTTTCTAAAGCTTCTTCCCCATCACCAGCAGTTACTACATCGTAGCCAATCATGGAAAGGCGTGTTTCCAAAATCCGGCGAATGCTGGCTTCGTCGTCTACTACCAGGATTTTTTCTTTATGACTTTCCAAGTTTCCCTAAGCTCCCTAACTGAAATTTTACATTATGAATTTTAATACCATAATATTAAGATATCATTCCATCAGTTAATTGGAAAAAAGCTGTAACTACTACTCTTATTCGACTTTAGTTTTTTGTAAAACTTAAGGAAGAATTAAGATTTTTAAATAAAAATTAAGCATGGCAAAGCCAAAAACCGTTTTCATTTGTAGCAAATGTGCCGCCGAATTCTCCCAATGGTTTGGAAAGTGTTCAAATTGCGATACTTACGACTCTTTGGTAGAACAAAATGCAACACCTTTTGGAGTAGATATACCTAGTCGGGGCGGCGTGGGTAACTGGCACGCGGCTCAAACTGGTGCTAAATCTACTACTAAACCAGCTAAACCAAGGGCTTCTCTGACTTTCGATCAAATCAGCGATCGCCAAATTGCTCGATGGGAATCTGGTTATGGAGAATTAGATCGGGTACTCGGTGGGGGAGTTGTCCCCGGTTCGATGGTGCTAATCGGTGGTGATCCCGGTATAGGCAAATCTACTTTATTGCTACAAGTATCCAACCAACTGGCGCAAAAATACCGCATTCTTTACGTCACAGGAGAAGAATCAGGACAACAGGTAAAATTACGCGCTTCTCGTTTGGGAATGTCCAAACCTATAAATGTAGTTACTGAAGAAAATAAAAGTCAAGAAAATGACGAAGGAGAAACTGATAACCTCCTAGAAGATACAGATAAACCAATAAATCCTCTCAGTATCGGAGCCGACTTATATGTTTTGCCAGAAACGGATTTAGAAGAAATTCTCCGGGAAATAGACTCACTCAAACCAAATTTGGCAGTGATCGATAGTATACAAACAGTATTCTTTCCGGCGTTAACATCTGCACCCGGTTCAGTAGCACAGGTACGGGAATGTACAGCAGCTTTGATGAAGGTAGCAAAACATGAAGATATTACTATGTTAATTGTCGGTCATGTCACCAAAGAAGGGACAATCGCAGGACCGAGGGTATTAGAACATTTAGTAGATACAGTATTGTATTTTGAAGGCGATCGCTTTGCATCCCACCGATTATTAAGAACTGTTAAAAACCGTTTCGGAGCAACCCACGAAATTGGTATATTTGAAATGGTATCTGAAGGATTACGGGAAGTAGACAATCCTTCAGAGTTATTTCTGGGAAACCGCGACGACCCCGCCCCAGGTACAGCTATTGTTGTAGCTTGTGAAGGAACAAGACCAATAGTAGTAGAATTACAAGCTTTAGTTAGTCCCACTAGTTACCCTTCACCCCGTCGAGCAGGAACAGGCATAGATTATAACAGATTAGTGCAGATTTTAGCAGTATTAGAAAAGCGGGTAGGGATACCGATGTCCAAATTAGATTCCTATGTAGCATCAGCTGGGGGTTTGAACGTAGAAGAACCAGCAGTAGATTTAGGAATAGCGATCGCCATTGTAGCCAGTTTCCGTGACAGAATAGTTGATCCTGGCACAGTATTAATTGGAGAAGTTGGTTTAGGGGGACAAGTGCGATCGGTTTCCCAAATGGAACTACGGTTAAAAGAAGCAGCAAAACTGGGATTTAAACGCGCCATAGTTCCCAAAGGACAAAAATTTCCCGATCTTAACATTGAAATTTTACAAGTTTCCAAAGTCATAGATGCGATTATTGCTGCTATACCCCATCAATCTTTGGAAGATATAGATTTAGAAACCGACGATGAAGAGGATGAATAACCAGATCCCCGACTTCTCAAAGAAGTCGGGGATCTATGAAATAGCAAGCACCAACTTTAACATCTTTTCCCAATCTGGCATCACCAAACTAAAAGTATGAGATAATTTTTGATTGTCTAATAAAGAAAAAGCCGGTCTACTTGCAGGTGTTGGATACTCCTGAGAAGTAATAGGAATTAACCGCTGTAACTTGCGTTGATTTTGCTGCAAATCAGGCTCAAAAATGTCTTTGGCAAAAATCGCCTTAGCAAAACCATACCAGCTAGTTTTTCCACTTGCAGATAAATGG
The DNA here is from genome assembly GCF_014696825.1 of Anabaena sphaerica FACHB-251. Lineage (NCBI taxonomy): Bacteria > Bacillati > Cyanobacteriota > Cyanophyceae > Nostocales > Nostocaceae > Anabaena > Anabaena sphaerica. The sequence goes on from NZ_JACJQU010000004.1 coordinate 286,229, forward strand.
TATAATCCACCATTACTAGCGAAAAAATCAGTTGTATTTTCCTGAGACTGAGAAACTATTTGGGCGGTAATTTCTGCGATCATTCGACTCCAAGTAGGTGCGCCAATTTGGTCATCAACTACCCTAATTTCCTCTCGTTCCTTCGCCAGTCTTTGCATCGTCAATAAAAAGTTTTTACCATGTAAACCATAAACCCAACTAGTGCGAAAAATTAAATAATTAACACCTACAGATGCGATCGCTTCCTCACCCACTAACTTTGTTTTTCCATAGATATTTTGGGGGTTTGGTTGATCATTTTCCTGATAAGGAGTATTTTTAGTACCATCAAAAACATAATCCGTAGAATAGTGAATCATAGCTGCACCCAGACGCTTGGCCTCCTCAGCAATTACACCAGGCGCAATACCATTAATAGCCATAGCCAAATCTGGTTCTGACTCCGCCTGATCTACCGCTGTGTAAGCAGCAGGATTCACAATTAAATCGGGCTTTACATCCCTAATGGTCTCACGAATTGTGTCTGGTTGGGCTAGATCCATTTGACTGCGCCCCACAGAAATCACATCACCCACAGTCATCAAAGTCCGTTGTATTTCCCAACCTACCTGGCCAGAAACACCAGTTAATAGAATTTTCATGAGTAAACCTCAGCTTCTTGCAGTAACTTACCAACTTTATCTTTAGCAGACACAATTGGTTCATCTTCAATAGGCCAAGAAATAGCTAAATCAGGATCATTCCAAAAAATAGTGCGGTCATACTGCGGCGCATAATAATCAGTAGTTTTGTACAAGAACTCAGCATATTCAGATAGCACCAGAAAACCGTGAGCAAAACCAGGTGGTATCCACAATTGATGTTTATTTTCAGATGACAAATACACACCAACCCATTGACCAAAAGTTGTAGAACTTTTTCGCAAATCCACAGCCACATCAAACACAGTACCTACCACAACTCTGACAAGTTTTCCTTGCGGCTGATCAATTTGGTAATGCAAACCACGCAGAACATTTTTAATAGAAAGAGAGTGATTATCTTGGACAAAGTGAGATGATATTCCTACCTTATCTAAAAAAGCTTTTTCGTTATAACTTTCATAAAAAAAGCCACGTTCATCTCCAAAAAGTTGCGGCTCAATTATCAGCACATCAGGAATATCCGTTTTTAAAATCTTCATAAATTCATCCTTTTCGCATCAATAAATTATTCAGTTTTTTCTAGAGCAGAAATAATCTCATCCTCTAGAATTTGCCGCAAATAAAGACCATAACTGCTTTTGCCCATAGATTCAGCTAAATAAGACAACTGAATAGAATCAATATATCCTTGAAGGTAGGCAATTTCTTCAATACAAGCTATTTTCAGTCCCTGTCTTTGTTCCAAAGTTTGGATAAAGTTTGAAGCTTGATGTAAAGATTCATGTGTACCAGTATCTAACCAAGCATATCCTCGTCCTAAAATTTCTACTTGTAATTCACCTTGATATAGGTAAGCTAAATTCACATCAGTAATTTCTAATTCGTTACGATGAGAAGGCTTAAGACTAGCAGCAATCTCCGTCACTTGAGCATCATAAAAATAAATACCAGGTACAGCGTATTTTGATTTAGGAAATTTTGGTTTTTCTTCGATACTAATTGCTTTTCCATCAGCATCAAATTCAATCACACCATATTGTTGAGGTTGTGTCACCTTATAACCAAAAACTAACCCTCCCTGTTGGAGTTGAGCCGCACGAGTCAGGACTTCAGTAAAACCGTGTCCATAAAATATGTTATCTCCCAAGATCAAGCATACTGGCTCATTCTTAATAAAATCTTTACCCAATATAAAAGCTTGAGCTAAACCTTCTGGTTTCGGCTGTTCCACATAACTAAACTTTAGCCCCCATTGACTACCATCCTTAAGAAGTCGCTGAAAAAGAGGTAAATCTGTGGGAGTAGAAATAATCAGAATTTCCCTAATTCCAGCCAACATTAAGACCGATAAAGGATAGTAAATCATCGGTTTGTCATAGACAGACATTAACTGTTTACTGACAACTTGAGTTAGGGGATAAAGACGTGTACCAGAACCACCAGCTAAAATAATACCCTTCATTTCACCATCCTTATAGAGCAGAATAAATCAACGGGTTTCATAATTTTGTTTAATCCAGTTTTGGTATGTACCTGTACATACAGATTCTACCCAAGCCGAGTTATTCAGATACCATTGCACTGTTTTTAATAAACCACTATCAAAATTTTCCTTTGGTTTCCAGCCTAAAGTTTCACTGATTTTACTACAATCAATTGCATAGCGGCGGTCATGACCTGGACGGTCTTTGATAAAGGTAATCAAAGAAGAATGTTGAAAATTCTCTTTAGGTGCTAATTCATCCAGAATGCTGCAAATCTTTTCGACAACAACCAAATTAGTTTGTTCATTTAGTCCACCGATATTATACGTTTCGCCAATATTTCCTTCTCTGAGAACCTGATAAATAGCATCACAATGATCGCTTACATATAGCCAATCTCGGATATTTTGACCATCACCATAGATAGGCAAAGGTTTACCATTTAAAGCATTGAGAATAGTTAAAGGAATTAGTTTCTCAGGAAATTGCAGAGGTCCATAATTATTAGAGCAATTGGTTGTTAAAGTAGGTAAATTGTATGTGTGATAGTAGGAGCGCACGAGATGGTCAGCACCAGCTTTAGAAGCAGCATAAGGGCTATTGGGTGCATAAGGTGTATCTTCTCGAAAAGCTGGATCTGTTGGATTTAACGAACCATATACTTCATCAGTAGATATATGCAAAAAGCGGAAATTTTCTTGTTTTGGTGATGTGAGTTTTTGCCAATAAGCTTTACTGGCTTCTAATAATTGAAATGTTCCAACTACATTAGTTTGGATAAAATTTTCAGGACTGAGAATGGAACGATCAACATGAGTTTCCGCAGCAAAATTGATAACAGCATCTGGATGATATTGATCTAATAAATAACTGACTAATTCAAAGTTATTAATATTTCCCTGAACAAAATGATAGTGGACATCATCTTGCAATTCTGCCAAATTTTGGAGGTTACTGGCATAAGTCAGTTTATCTAAATTAATGATATTAGCCCACTTTGCTTTTCTCGCTTGAAGGACAAAATTAGCCCCAATAAATCCTGCTCCACCTGTTACTAATAGAGTTGGCATTTCATCTTTTTTGAAGTTTGACATACAAGCTTAGTCTTCCTATGTATTGCTGTTTTTTATTTCTTATATCAATGTAAACTTTGATAATTACAAAACTGTAATTTCCTCTTTTCTTTATTTAACTTATACTAGGAAACATTCGGCTTTTTCAAACCTAATTTTTGGGCAAGTTTTCTTAGTGCATCTTTAGGAAACCAAACCATAAAAAGTCCCCCTCTGTCAAATACTGTCAAGTTCCAGATATAGCCAAAACTGGGAAATTGTCTTAATAAGAGAATTTCAGCTAATACATAACGTCGATTTTTTCGCGGTTGGTTCGGAGGATTATCTTCAGTGCGAAGTTGCTCTGGTAAAGGTAGCCAATGACCAGCTATTTTCTCAGGCTCAAAAAATCCCGCCTGTACAGATAAACCCATCAATCGGTCAGCAGTCCAAAAAGGAATATATTTGAAAGGACCAAAGAGGGTAAAATTCGGGACAACCCCCTTAAGTGCTTTCTGTACAAGCTCATTTTTCCAAACTTTTTTATCAAAATTTTCTTGATGGGGTCCTTGTTGATCTTTACGTCCCCTAAAAATTGCTAATAGGTCTAGTTTATTATCAAAAGGAACAATCGGAATTTCTCGCATCATTTGTTGCTTTTCTGCTTCCGAGTAAGCTTTGGAAGTCTCACGCTTTCTTACTTCAATGTCTTGAATCTTCGGTAGAGAATCCCAGGGTTTATCAATGGGTGCATCCCCAAAAGGGAATTGAACTTGATTTAATCTAAAAAAATAGCTGTCAGGAAAGTTGCTAAAGTAATCTTCCGCAATGTCAATAATATTTGGATGTAGATACTCATCACAATTAATGGAAAGAACGTATTTTCCTGACGCATTCAGTAAAGCAGTGACTCTTTGAATGAGTTCTCCCCGGAGAGGACTTGTAATTTGATGCAGCCGAGAATCGCTAATATTGATGAAAGGGACATGAGGTGGATAAACTAAAATAAACTCTGCACTACCTTGAATTTTTAATATTTCTTGTAGCCATGAATCTTGAACACCTTCCCTCATGGGAATAATGATAGAAAGCTTAGGATTTGTCATAGAGTGGCAATAGTTATATTTAAACGGATTTCCAAGAGCTTATAAGTAACTGTTATTTCAAGTAGTGTGGCCAAATTTAGCCTACCCCAACCATCATTTCCAGGAGCATAACTAATTGTTACACTTTATTACACTGAAATTTTCCATATAACCTATATTCCGCAGAAGATACTTATACAGAATTTTTACTAACCCTCTTGGCACATATATTATACAAAACCTTGGTGGCATATAAATATATGGTATTGTAAAAATTCGCCCAATCCACAGACAATAGGACTTACGCATTGACAGCAAACACCAAATATACAGGGTGCTAAAAACCACATCTTTCGTAGGAGTTTAGCACTGCTAAACCCCTACATAACGGGTCTATTTATTATGGACATAATCATTCATCAAAACCTGAAACGGCCTATTTCGGTAAAATCATACCATGATTATTTTGTAAAGTGCGTAAGTCCTAGTATCTTAATTTTCTTTAAGTTGTTATCTTTAAATTATTCATGAATTTTGATTAATTTGAATCCAAATAATTATCAACTCACAAAAATAAATTGCTTTTTTGCATCTATCAAAAGTCTGATTTTAATTAGCAGGAGTGATGATCAGCCGATACTCTACAATAAAGAAATATCGTTAATTTTGTATAATTCCTAACTGATGATGAGTAGATTAAAATCCTCCAAGCATCGGAACTTATGGTTTGAAAGGTTAATGGCCATAACTGCGACTCTCAACTTAGGATTAGTTTTGTTTGATTTGAGTTACGTAAATTGGCGCGATCTCTACTTCCGAAGAGTTCCTCAAATCACCCATATTTATGATCCGGTTAAAGGTATTGAACCCCATCGAGACACGAAAAATTATTTAGAAACAATAGCTGCTTTAGAAGAACAAGTGAACCAAACTGGTTTAAATTCTCCTCAAGTAAAAAGTAAGTTAGAAGAAATCAGGCTTCTCAGTAGAGAGATGATTGATAGTAACCCCTTTGCAGGTGCGGGTAAAAGTGGAACTCTGGAAAAAATTAAAAACCGAATGCGGGAACACATCAGCGAAGAATCAGCAAAACGCGCCTTTGCTACTTTTTGGAGTCCAGAATATTTATCTAAACAGGGCTGGATTCAAGAAATTAATTTTTTCAACCAGCAGATTCGGCCTGGGATTGCTACTAACTATTATCGCCAAATAGGCGAAAATGGAGAATTTATAGATTATTTTTGGCTAATTGACTTATCATTCGTGGTGATATTTGGCTTGGAATTGGTGGGACGGACTTTTTATATCAAACGTCAAAAACGCCATTTAAGCTGGTTGGAAGCGATTTTGTGGCGTTGGTATGACCTATTCTTAGTAATTCCCTTTTGGCGTTGGTTGCGAGTTTTACCAGTATTGGTACGTCTAGATCAAGCGCATTTGATTGATCTGCATTCTTTAAGAAGGCAAACTCACCAAGGTATAGTAGCCAATTTTGCCGAAGAAATCACAGAAATTGTGGTGGTGCGGGTAATTAACCAGATGCAGGGTTCAATTCAGCGAGGTGATATAACTCGGTGGCTATTACAGCCGGAAAAAGAGCGTGCCTACATAGATATTAATAATATCAACGAAGTGGAAGCGATCGCTGGACTGTTATTACAAACTATCGTTAATCAAGTTCTCCCAAAAATCCAACCAGAAATTAATGCCATTTTGCGCCACAATATTGAACTTGCTTTTCAACAAGTACCTGTTTATCGCAACTTGCTGATGCTTCCAGGAGTAGAAAAGGCACAAATTCAGTTAAGTGAGCAACTAGCCAATCAAATTACCACTAACCTATATATTGCTTTAGTTAGCGCCATTAAAGATCCAGTCGCTGCCAAACTTTCTAGTCAGCTAGTAGAAAAATTCACTACAGTCTTAGGCTTAGAGATTCAGGAAAAACACGTAATTTTAGAAATTCAAAGTTTGCTCAATGATTTTTTAGAAGAAGTCAAAATTAACTACGTTCAACGCTTATCCCAAGAAGACATTGAGCAAATTATTGAACAAACAAGACATATGCGATCGCAAGGATCTGTTCGGATAGTGGTAGATAGAGGTGCTGCTCTCCCAGAAATTCGAGACAGGAGGTAGAGGGGACAAATCAAGTCAAAAGTCAAAAGTCAAAATTAAAGAACTCCTGGCTTCTGTCACCTGTTCCCTGTTCCCTGTTCCCTGTTCCCTAACAACTGACTAATGACTAACGAAAAAAATACGCTACACTCATGTTAGGGGCGAACCAATAACGGTTCGTCACAAGACTTCTTGGAAGATATCCCTATCGCAGGAAGTGGGTAGATGCCCACTTTTTTTATTGAATTCTCGCATGACTCATCCTTTAGTCCCACAAATTATTGACTTGGCGACCCCAGTAGCAGCAGAACTGGGATTAGAAATTGTTGGCATAGTTTTTCATACTAACCAACGTCCGCCAGTTTTGCGGGTAGATATCCGTAATCCCCAACAGGATACTGGTCTGGACGATTGCGAACGGATGAGCCGTGCTTTAGAAGCCTCCTTAGATGCGGCAGAGATAATTCCAGATGCCTATGTGTTGGAAGTATCTAGTCCTGGGATTTCGCGACAACTGATAACTGACAGAGAGTTTATTTCCTTTAAAGGTTTTCCTGTAGTTATCTCCACTTGTGAACCCTACGACGGACAGCAAGAGTGGACTGGTCTGTTGATTCGCCGGGATGAAACAAAAGTTTACTTAAACCAGAAAGGTCGTGTAGTTGAAATTCCCAGATCCCTAGTTACCAGGGTGCAGCTGGATGAGCGCAGCTAACCAATTTTAGATTTTAGATTTTAGATTTTAGACTGGGGGTTTTAGAGTGGAATCTAAAATTCCAAATTTAAAATTCAAAATTGTGGCGGGTGCTGACTTAAAAGTTAAGGAGATTGCTTATGTCAATGGTCACTTTACCTGGATTAAAAGATTTAATTGAAAGCATCAGCCGCGAACGAAATTTACCTCGTTTAGCAGTGCAATCATCTATTAGAGAAGCATTACTTAAAGGTTACGAACGTTATCGCCGGGCTCAAAATTTAGAGCGCAAACAATTTGATGAAACTTATTTTGATAATTTTGAAGTAGAACTGGATATTGACGGAGAAGGATTTCGAGTTCTTTCTACCAAAACAATTGTCGAAGAAGTTAGTAACTCCGACCATCAAATTTCTCTAGAAGAAGTGCAACAAGTCGCTCCTGAGGCTCAATCAGGTGATTCTGTGGTTTTAGATGTCACCCCAGATCAAGGAGAATTTGGGCGGATGGCGGCGATGCAGACTAAACAGGTATTAGCACAAAAATTGCGGGATCAACAGCGCCAAATGGTGCAAGAAGAGTTCCAAGATTTAGAAAGCACAGTTTTACAAGCTAGAGTTTTGCGATTTGAAAGACAATCTGTAATTTTGGCAGTTAGCAGCGGTTTTGGTCAGCCGGAAGTAGAAGCTGAATTACCAAAACGGGAACAACTGCCAAATGATAACTATCGGGCTAATGCCACCTTTAAGGTATACCTGAAAAAAGTTTCCCAAGGTCAGCAACGGGGACCGCAGTTATTGGTGTCTCGTGCTGATGCAGGCTTAGTGGTTTATTTGTTCGCCAACGAAGTCCCAGAAATAGAAGATGAAGTTGTCCGAATAGTCGCAGTAGCCAGAGAAGCTAATCCCCCTTCCCGTTACGTAGGTCCGCGGACTAAAATAGCAGTAGATACCCTTGATCGAGATGTAGACCCAGTTGGGGCTTGTATTGGCGCTAGGGGATCACGAATTCAAGTGGTAGTGAATGAATTACGGGGTGAAAAAATAGATGTAATTCGCTGGTCTCCAGATCCAGCAACTTATATCGCCAACGCCCTGAGTCCAGCAAGAGTCGATGAAGTGCGCTTAATGGACCCAGAAAGTCGGCAAACCCACGTTTTAGTAGCTGAAGATCAACTGAGTTTAGCTATTGGTAAAGAAGGACAAAATGTGCGATTAGCAGCCCGTCTGACCGGTTGGAAAATTGACATTAAAGATAAAGCTAAATATGACTATGCCGCAGAGGATTCTAAATTTGCAGCTGTCAGGGCAAAATATCAACCGGAGGATGATGAAAATGAGATGGAGGAACTAGAAGATGAATATCAAGAAGACTTAGAATTAGATAATGATAATTTTGACACTAGTGAGGAAGATTAATTCCCAACTGTTTTTGGCAATTGTCTGTTAACTGTTAACGGTTAAAGGTAAACTAGAAACATTTAGCAAGTGTGAAAATTAACAAAAACTAACAAAAACTAATTTGAGGGAAGTACAAACTGCTGACCTGACAGAACACAAACCCGATGAAACCAAACTATCGGCGTTGTATTAGTTGTCGCCGTGTAGGATCAAAAGAAGAGTTTTGGCGCATTGTCCGCATCTTTCCATCTGGGAAGGTACAATTAGATCAGGGCATGGGGCGTTCAGCCTATATTTGTCCTGAAACTGACTGCCTGCAAGCGGCTCAGAAAAAAAATAGATTAGGGCGATCGCTACATGGAACAGTGCCAGAAACACTGTATCAGACATTGTGGCAACGTCTCACCGAAAGCAATCCCCAAAATCAAATTTAAACGAACTAAATATTTTGGTCTGCCCTCGGCAGACTACTACCTCGGTTCCGGCCAGACCGGATCAAGGTTTCAGAACCAGAGAGGCTGTGTCAGACTCGGATAGCATTCAGTTGCTAACATTATTTAAGATGTTCCTAACAGAGCAACAGTCAATGAGACAGGAAACCGCGACCTCAGCACAGAAGTGCCAGTCCGGGTACTGCACTCAAAACCACCTCACAACGGTAATCTCTAGAGAAATTGTGATGAAAGCCGAACAATTAACGCTTTCATCACAGCCTCTGTTATCGTGGGGGTTAGTGCCAAAATAGTAAATGGGTGTAGAAGGCAAGTGGATCTCTAAAAATTGGAGAGAGACGAAGCAATACTCCCAACAAGTTTTACTCGATTGTGTTGTGGAAGACTCAGAATCAGCAAAACAAAAATCTAAACAATGGCAACCTGGTAGCGCTCAAGCGCAGTTCGGCATCAAGGATGCCCAAAAAAATTTTCTATTTAGAAAAATTTTATGGGGTTCCTTTAACCATCATTCCTGGTGGGGATGCCAGTATTAAACCGAAACATCTCTCTTTCCTGATTGGAGGCACCGGCAACATTACCAAGGGCAACCTAAAAAACAGTGTTCAAAGGATGGAGATGTCGAAAACCAGGCAACCATCCGTTAAAACTGTAAACTAAAGGGGAAAGAGTGGATGAACAACGGCAAAGTTAGAATCTACGAATTATCAAAGGAATTGAATTTGGATAACAAAGAGCTATTAGCAATTTGCGACCAGCTCAATATTGCGGTCAAAAGCCATAGCAGCACGATTTCAGAATCTGAGGCTGAACAAATTCGTATAGCTGCGGAAAAAGTCGCAGCGACGAGTGTCACAGACAAAAAAGAATTAGATACAAACAGCCATAAACCAAATTCACACCAAACTGGCTCCCGAAACCGACCTGCTGCAACCCATAAACAGCAAATTTTGGAAATTCGCAAACCCAAAATCTTGAGAAATACTACCTCCAACGCCTCAGAAGCGTCAGTTGCTACCAATAGCCAATTTGCTTCGTCTGATAGCCTGCATGACGAAGCTATTGCTAATTCTCCATCACCTCCACGGCCTTTTGCTACACCAGTCTCAACCATGAAACCGACGGCACCAACTCGACCTGTACCCCGGAATCAATCTGAGACCCCACAGAAACCTGTGGCAGAACCGGAACATCAGCCTAATTTCCAACCAGCCCCAGAAAAAACAAAAGCGGAAAAACCGGAAAAAGTCGTTTCTCCGAGACCTAAACAGGAAAAAACCCCAAAACCGCAACTGGTTGGTCCACCGGCAAGACCTGTGGAGGAAAAAACCTCTCCCACAGAACAGCTATCTCAGGCAGATAAACCGATTCTGAAACGCGAACGCCCAGCGCGTGGCGAAGAAGAACGGGAACACACTAAACCCAGGATGGGCAGGGCAACAACAGACCAGATCCCACAAACTGCTCCCCAAAAACCGGGTCGATCCACTCCTTCACCAGCGAAACCAGAACACAGAGGCAGTAGATCTGCACCCACACCATCAACTGAGGTGCAACGACCCAGGCCAGCACGTCCTGGGGAAGCCGTCGCCGCCATGCCCATAGCTACTCCACCAAAACCAATGTCTGGAGGAGCTAAAAAAGAGGGATTGGTGGATGAGCCGATCGCACCAGGTTTGCTTGATTTGAAACGGCCAACACCACCCCGACCAACTAAAGGTGGTAAAAAATGGCAAGAAGAAGAAATAATTGACGAAATCAAAGAGAAAGCCAAGGTTGGACCTAAAGGCAAACGAGTTAAACCCATCCTAGATGATGATTTTGAAGAAGATGACTTACTGGATGAAGAGGGTCTGGAAATTCCAGCTACCGTCCAAGTGAGCCTTTCTATAGCTCGTCCACCTAAGCCCAAGGCTTCTCGACCTGCACAGCAACCAACATTGGTTGCGGCCGCACCTACTAAAAACAGAAGGTCTGGTTCCCACCGCGACCAAAACCGTCGTCAACAAGAAGTAGAAGTCAAGCAAGAGCGTCCAGAAAAACTGGTGGTCACAGGACCGATGACTGTACAAGAGTTGGCTGAGGGCTTGTGTATTGCCGACACAGAGATTGTCAAAATCCTGTTTATGAAAGGCATGGCGGTAAGTATCACCCAAAACCTGGATATTCCCACAATTACCCTAGTCGGTAAAGAGTTAGAAGTAGAAGTCGAAACGGCAGAACCAGAAGCAGAAGCCCGCAAAGTCACAGAAATGATTGACTTTGCAGACCTCGAACATCTGATCCGTCGTCCGCCGGTTGTGACAATTATGGGTCACGTAGACCACGGTAAAACCACTCTGCTCGACTCAATCCGCAAAACTAAGGTGGCTGCTGGTGAAGCAGGTGGCATTACCCAGCATATCGGCGCATACCACGTTGATTTGGAACATGATGGTAAGCCACAACAGATAGTCTTCCTAGATACCCCCGGTCACGAAGCCTTCACAGCTATGCGGGCTAGGGGAGCGCGGGTGACAGATATTGCTATTTTGGTAGTCGCTGCTGATGATGGTGTCCGTCCGCAAACAGTGGAAGCCATTAGCCATGCTCAAGCCGCAGGTGTGCCAATTGTCGTCGCTATTAACAAGATTGACAAAGAAGGGGCGCAACCAGAGCGCGTTAAACAAGAACTGACCAATTATGGTCTGACCGCAGAAGACTGGGGTGGTGAGACTATTATGGTTCCTGTGAGTGCTATCAAGGGCGAAAACCTGGATACACTTCTAGAAATGGTTCTCCTTGTGGCAGAGGTAGCAGAACTATCTGCTAACCCAAATCGTGTGGCTAAAGGAACAGTCATCGAAGCTCACTTAGATAAAGCCAAGGGTGCGGTCGCTACCCTGCTAATTCAGAACGGTACTCTTCATGTTGGAGATATGCTGGTAGCTGGGTCGGCATTTGGTAAAGTCCGGGCAATGGTAGATGACAGAGGCAGAAGAGTAGAAGTTGCTACTCCCTCCTGTGCTGTTGAGGTGCTGGGTTTAAGCGATGTACCCGCAGCAGGTGATGACTTCGAGGTGTTCGCGAACGAAAAAGAAGCTCGTACCCTCGCCAGCGTTCGTGCCGACAAACAACGCCAATCGCGCTTGTTACAAGGACGTGTTACCCTCACAACCCTCTCGGCTCAAGCACAAGAAGGCGAGTTGAAAGAACTCAACTTGATCTTGAAAGGAGATGTCCAAGGTTCTGTAGAAGCCATTATCGGCTCTCTCAAGCAAATCCCCCAAAACGAAGTTCAAATTCGGATGTTGTTGGCTACTGCGGGAGAAATCACAGAAACAGATATCGACTTAGCTGCTGCTAGTAACGCCGTTATCATTGGTTTCAATACTACCTACGCTAGTGGTGCTAGACAAGCTGCGGATGAAGCAGGTGTGGACGTGCGCGAATACAACATCATCTACAAACTCCTAGAAGATATTCAAGGAGCTTTAGAAGGTCTGCTAGAACCAGAGTTGGTGGAAGAACCCCTGGGTCAAACAGAAGTACGTGCTGTCTTCCCAGTCGGTCGTGGTGCGGTTGCTGGTTGTTATGTACAATCGGGCAAACTGCTTCGCAACTGCAAAGTGCGCGTCCGTCGAGGTAGTAAGGTGATCTATGAAGGCGTTCTTGATTCCCTCAAACGGATGAAAGAAGATGCCCGCGAAGTTAACGCTGGTTATGAATGCGGCATCAACATTGATAAATTCCATGACTGGGCTGAAGGTGACATCATCGAAGCCTATCAAATGGTAACTAAACGCCGTACACTCACCCTTACTAAGTAGTGTTAAGTAAAGAGTGCTGAGTGCTGAGTTAATTTATGAATGTTGAATTGACATAGTTTTTAGTTCAACATTCAAAACTGAACTCTCAGCACTCATAACTTTTGAGAAACTCAGGTGACAGGTAACAGGTGACAGCGAAGACGGAAAAAGAAGAAAGAAAAGATGATCACAAAGATAAAACACCATAAAACCAGTAATATAGCAGGAGTCAGGAGTCAGGAGTAAAACCCTTTTGTAGTGGGAGTTTCATTATCAATTGATATCCTAACCACCCTGTCCATGGCTATAAAAAATCTTCTGTTTAATTAAAAAAAGTTGTTTTGAGAATTTTTCCGAGTATATCCTTAGTTTTAGTGATCAATAACACAGAATTTGCTCCTACATAACAGTTATCTTGAGAAAAGATTAAGTAATACCATTTTGGATTTTAGATTTTAGATTTTAGATTGGTGCAAATCCATCTGTCGCAATCATTTTTCAAGTTGGTATAAGATTTTTTTCAAAATTTTAGGGGTAGGCATGGATCAACATCTTGCCCCATAGGACAGATGTTAAATTTGGCTTGTTTGGTTTCTGTCTTGCCCCCTGCGGGCAAAACAATCATCAATTACAAATCCAAAACCTAAAATTGTTTGACTCTGGAAGTTAAAAATGAGGAATGAGGAACTATGGCTCAAATTTCAGCTTCTAGCAATGGCCAGCTTTCTCGCGATGCTAACATTTGGCAAAACCTTAAGTATGCAATCTCTGCTAGTTCCGGTTTCCAACGCTGGCAGCTAGAGAGTAATGCTCAATTAAACGGTCTGCGCCTAGAACAGCAAGTACAACGGTATTTACGAGAAACCTTAGAAACTTTAGCTTATTAAGAACACAGAAAATTTCACAATCATAACCAACTTAGCTTTTTTCATCCAATACGGTTTAGATAACCCCACCACCTAAACATTGTGGCTGAAGTTAACTGAACCGTATTCTCCTATTATCTATTCCCTGCCCTAACAGATATGATAACTATAGCCATGGACAGGGTGGTT